>NZ_JAZDCT010000010.1:0-152892 GCF_036324045.1 Pseudomonas carassii
GGCGCAAAGCGCCCCGGGATCTCAAGCCAGTGGCGAATTCAGATCATTCAATCTGACCATGGCAATGCTTGAATTTCTTGCCCGAACCACACCAGCACGGCTCGTTGCGGCCCAGCTTCATGTCGTTGCGAACCGGCGCGGAGGCCACGGCGACTTCGGCGCCCTCCTCGGCCAGCTGCTCGCCTTCCAGGCCCGGGGCGGCGGCGTGCTGGAACTGCATGCGGCTGGCCAGCTCCTCGGCCTCGCGGCGCAGGCGCGCCTCTTCCTCGGCCGGGTCTTCGCGGCGTACCTGGACGTGCGAGAGCACACGGATGGTGTCGCGCTTGATCGACTCCAGCAGCTCCTGGAACAGGGTGAACGACTCGCGCTTGTACTCCTGCTTCGGGTTCTTCTGCGCATAGCCGCGCAGGTGGATACCGTGACGCAGGTGGTCCATGGTCGACAGATGGTCTTTCCACAGGTCGTCCAGCACGCGCAGCAGGATCTGCTTCTCGAAGGTGCGCAGGGCGTCGATGCCGGCCTGATCTTCCTTCTCGTTGTAGGCGTCGGTGATTTCCTTGATCAGCCGCTCGCGCAGGGTCTCCTCGTAGAGGTGATCGTCCTCGTCGAGCCACTGCTGGATCGGCAGCTTGATGGCGAAGTCGCTGGCCAGCGAAGCTTCCAGGCCGGCCACGTCCCACTGCTCGGGCAGCGATTGCGGCGGGATGTGCTGGCTGATGGTGGCATCGAGCACTTCCTGGCGGAACTCGGCGATGGTGTCGCCGATGTTCTCGGCGGCCAGCAGGCTGTTGCGCATGTGGTAGATCACCTTGCGCTGCTCGTTGGCCACGTCGTCGTATTCGAGCAGCTGCTTGCGGATGTCGAAGTTGCGGCCTTCGACCTTGCGCTGCGCCTTCTCGATGGCGTTGGTCACCATGCGGTGCTCGATGGCCTCGCCGGACTGCATCCCCAGCGCCTTCATGAAGTTCTTCACCCGGTCGGAGGCGAAGATGCGCATCAGGCTGTCTTCCAGCGACAGGTAGAAGCGGCTGGAACCGGCATCGCCCTGACGGCCGGCACGGCCACGCAGCTGGTTGTCGATACGGCGCGACTCGTGGCGCTCGGAGGCGATCACGTGCAGGCCACCGGCCTCCAGCACCTGCTGGTGACGCTTCTGCCAGTCTGCCTTGATCTGGGCGATCTGCTCGGCGGTCGGGTTGTCCAGGGCGGCCACTTCGGCCTCCCAGTTACCGCCCAGCAGGATGTCGGTACCACGGCCGGCCATGTTGGTGGCGATGGTCAGTGCGCCCGGAGCACCGGCTTGCGCGATGATCTCGGCTTCTTTCTCGTGGTACTTGGCGTTCAGGACCTTGTGGTCGATACCTTCCTTCTTGAGCAGGTTGGACATGTGCTCGGAAGTTTCGATGGTCGCGGTACCGACCAGGACCGGACGGCCATGGGCCATGCTTTCCTTGATGTCGGCGATGATCGCCGCGTACTTCTCGTCGGCGGTCAGGTACACCAGGTCGTTGAAGTCCTTGCGGGCCAACGGCTTGTTCGGTGGGATGACCATCACGTTGAGGTTGTAGATCTGGGCGAACTCGAACGCCTCGGTGTCGGCGGTACCGGTCATGCCGGACAGCTTGGTGTAGAGGCGGAAATAGTTCTGGAAGGTGGTCGAGGCCAGGGTCTGGCTCTCGGCCTGGATGTTCAGGTTTTCCTTGGCCTCGATGGCCTGGTGCAGGCCTTCGGACAGCCGGCGGCCCGGCATGGTGCGGCCAGTGTGCTCGTCGATCAGGAGGATCTGGCCTTCCTGGACGATGTACTCGACGTTGCGGTGGAACAGCTTGTGCGCGCGCAGGCCGGCGTAGACGTGGGTCAGCAGGCTCAGGTTGTGCGCCGAGTACAGGCTCTCGCCCTCGGCCAGCAGGCCGGACTGGGTCAGCATGTCCTCGATGAACTGGTGGCCGGCCTCGTTCAGTTCGACCTGGCGGCTCTTCTCGTCGATGGTGTAGTGGCCCTCTTGGGTCACCTGGCCTTCGACTTCCTCGATGTGCTGGGTCAGACGCGGGATCAGGCGGTTGATCTCGATGTACAGCTTGGAGCTGTCCTCGGCCTGGCCGGAGATGATCAGCGGGGTGCGCGCTTCATCGATGAGGATCGAGTCGACTTCGTCGATCACGGCGAAGTTCAGCTCACGCTGGAACTTCTCGTCCTGGCTGAACGCCATGTTGTCGCGCAGGTAGTCGAAACCGAATTCGTTGTTGGTGCCGTAGGTGATGTCGGCGGCATAGGCGGCGCGCTTTTCTTCCGGCGGCTGGAAGGCCGAGACGATGCCGACGTTGAGGCCGAGGAACTCGTACAGCGGACGCATCCAGTTGGCGTCGCGGCGGGCCAGGTAGTCGTTGACGGTGACCACGTGCACGCCCTTGCCGGACAATGCGTTGAGGTACACGGCCAGGGTACCGACCAAGGTCTTGCCTTCACCGGTGCGCATTTCTGCGATCATGCCTTCGTGCAAGGTCATGCCGCCGATCAGCTGGACATCGAAGTGACGCATGCCCATCACGCGCTTGCCGGCCTCGCGGGCCACGGCGAAGGCTTCGGGCAGCAGCTGGTCTAGAGTCTCGCCTTTGGCCAGACGCTCCTTGAACTCTGCGGTCTTGCCCCGCAGCTGCTCGTCGGAGAGGGCCACCATCTTCTCTTCGAAGGCATTGACGGTGCTCACCGTCTTGAGCATGCGTTTGATTTCACGCTCGTTCTTGCTTCCAAAAAGTTTTTTTAACAAAGGCGCAAACATATCGGCAGGATCTTCCACACGTAGGGATGGAGGGCGGCCCCGTGAGTCGCCCGTGCAGCCCTGAGGCCGCATGCGAACGAGCATTCTACCCGGAAACGATGGTGAGGAAAGTGGTGGATTTCCACGATGCTGGCACAGCGCTTTTAGGGGGCCTGACTAACATAGGGGCTTTTTGCGCAAGTTCAAGGTGCGCGAAGATGAAACGTATCGCGAATGACTTGCATCAAGATCCGGCGACCGCTCGCGGGGCAAGCCCGCTCCCACGCCCGGCCACACGCTGGCGTGGGAGCGGGCTTGCCCCGCGATGAATGCCCAACTGGTAGACTGTCGATCCTGTAACCCTCTGCAGACCTCCATGGCCTACAAACCCACCCCTGCCCGCCCGCCCGCCGACCTGCTGCGCAAGGCCCGGCCACTGCGCCTGCTGCTCAACCAGGCCGAGCGCCTCGAGCACCTGCAGCGCCTGCTGGAAAGCCAACTGCAACCGGCCGCCCGCGAGCACTGCCACGTGGCCTCCTGGAAGGAAGGGACTTTGTTGCTGGTGGTGACCGACGGCCATTGGGCCACCCGCCTGCGCTACCAGCAGAAGCGCCTGCAACGCCAGCTGCAAGCCATGGAGGCGTTCGCCAACCTGAGCCGCATCCAGTTCAAGGTACAGCCGCCGCTGGTGGCGGCAAAACATGAAGGCCAGGGGCCTGAACTGTCGGAATCTGCCGCAGACAGCATCCGCGGCTCGGCCGAAGGCATCAGCGATCCGAAGTTGCGCGCAGCGCTGGAGCGCCTGGCGACGCATGCGCAGGTAAAGGATAAGAGCTGAAAGGTCCTGTATATTTCTACATTGCCCACGCGGTCCTTTGCAGAGCAGGTTTGGTGCTGAAAACTCCAGATCCGCATTGTGCCTACAGATCATAAGTAACAGCCCCTAACCAAGCTGCTCAAAGTAATTCGTTTTTCCGTTTTCCTCGGGGTTCATTCCTGGAGGGCATCGCGCCACAGTGCAGAATGGCGCCGATTAGGCACCCCCAACCTACGACGGGATTCGCGCTCAAGAAATCCGGATGATATCCAAAGAACAGAAAATAGGAACGATCAATCACACGCATATAATATGTTATAAAAAACATGTTATAGAAAAAGCATAGGAAAAACAGGCCATAGCCAAGTCGTGCACCCGAACATTTGAAGCGCAATGCATAAGCACTCCACACCCCCAAAGCGACAGCCGAGACAAAGACCAGAGCCATCATCGTTTGCCCCACTCTATCAGCACCTGCTCCCCCGTCAGCATGTCAATGCCAACTTCAAACATTATCGCGCCCTTACCCATTTCCTTATAGGCCCTGACCTTATCCGCCTGAATATATCTAAAAAGTCGCCAAGCCCCCTCTTTCAGAACCATACGGCTCAGTCCAAAGCCTGACAAGGCGATATCAGCAGCCCCATAGGCGACATTACCATGTGAAGCGCGCCCTCCGGACAATTCCGCAAACTTTTGATAGCCTCTGCGAATGGGACCTACCGTGTCGTTTCGCCTACTGATAACATTCCTGCCATTCTCATAGACATTATTGACACCATGCAGTATCAGAGGTATGCCTCCTGCAACACAGCCAACACCCAGTGATAGCTTACAAACTGCCAAGCCGGTACCTACCTGTAACACCCCAGCAGCAACTCCCGCCACAAGCTTTAAATACTCATCAACTTGCGCATAAAGCTCTCTATGTTCACGTCTCAGCGCAACTGACGCTTGCTCAGCAGTAAGCTCTCCCCTTCGAACACCCTCCACAACAGCCTTGGAGCTGGATGAGACCTCTTGGATGAACTGCACCCTCAAACCGTCATCACTTATGTATCGAGCACCAATCTCGCATGCATAACTGTTAAGTCTGCCAGCCAGATGGCTTACTTCCCAGAGCTCGCGTTCCCCCGAGGAGCCGTCTCTTCGCGCCCTGTTCAATCTCCTCCACCCCAGTTTGCATAGCCGCTAGTACCAGAGATCAAATGTTGCCAACATATAGAGCTGTAGCGAATGGCAAGGTACTCCTGCGGGTCCTGATCATTGAGCAAGACCGAGTGCGGCATTTCTATACGCTGATCAACAAGTAGCCCACCAGTGAGCTCAATGTGAAGAAATCGCTCTTGCTCACCACTAGCGTTTATCCGATAAAAAATTAATCTTGCAGTCTACAATTTCACGACTGACCAGTGCTTCCGCGAGCAACGGGGTAGACTTATCGAGATGCTTAGTAATTAAAACGGGACGATGTGTCGCCCGATCAGTGTTATCTATATTCGAGAGATTGTGCGAAAACGAGAGCACCATGATTTCATCTGTATGCCCAGCCTGATACCGATTGCCAAGAGAGTCCTGAGTTGAACATCCTGCCGAAAGCAGCCCTCGGAACCGCCCCTTGATAGCCATATATCCGTGATAAGCCATTCGCAAACTCCTTGTAGATGGACCTCACTAGACTGCACAGCCATATGCTTAATGTATGTAGGATGCGTCCGAAACATCCAAAACAAAATGATTAAAACTATGTCCGTAACGAGACGCATACAACATTTGTAAAGCAGCGCCCCCTCTGCAACCGACGACCTATGGAACTCCAGCTGACACACTGTAGTTTTCACGAAGCATAAAAAAGGCCACCCGAAGGTGGCCTTAATCACACTAGAGAGAGTGTTCGAACTTACACGGCCGCAACAGGGCGCATGTACGAGATCGGTGCCGTGCTGGCATCTTCGAAGGTGACCACTTCCCAAGCGTCCGTTTCAGCGATCAGCTTGCGCAGCAGCTGGTTGTTCAGCGCGTGTCCGGACTTGTAGCCCTTGAACTCGCCGATCAGGCTGTTGCCCAGCAGATAAAGGTCGCCGATGGCGTCGAGGATCTTGTGCTTGACGAATTCGTCTTCGGAACGAAGGCCGTCTTCGTTGAGCACGCCATCTTCGTCGACCACGATGGCATTTTCCACGCTACCGCCCAGCGCAAGGTTATGCTTGCGCAGGTACTCGATGTCACGCATGAAGCCGAACGTGCGGGCACGGCTGACTTCCTTGACGAACGAGGTGCTGGAGAAATCGACGACCGCGCTCTGGGTCTGGCCCTTGAGGACCGGGTGATCGAAGTCGATCTCGAAGCTCACCTTGAACCCGTCGAAAGGCAGGAAAGTGGCGCGCTTGTCGCCCTCTTCCACCGTCACTTCGCGCAGGATGCGGATGAACTTCTTGGCTGCGTCCTGTTCTTCCAGGCCGGCCGATTGGATCAGGAATACGAAGGGTCCGGCGCTGCCATCCATGATCGGCACTTCCGAGGCGGAGAGCTCGACGTAGGCGTTATCGATGCCCAGGCCCGCCATGGCGGAGAGCAGGTGCTCGACCGTATCGACTTTGACGTCACCGTTGACCAATGTCGTGGACATGGTGGTCTCACCGACGTTGGCCGCGCGCGCCGGGATTTCGACCACAGGGTCAAGGTCGGCGCGACGGAAGACGATGCCGGTGTCGACAGGCGCAGGCTTGAGGGTCAGGTAGACCTTCTCCCCGGAGTGCAGGCCGACACCTGTGGCACGGATGGTATTCTTCAGGGTGCGTTGTCTAATCATGGCATTGGCCGCTTCAGCGCAAATTGCGAACAGGTATCAACAAAGGCTGGGGATGATAACAGACCCGGCCTTTGCTGAACACCAATCACCCTAATACCCCTGATAAATTCCATTAATCGGCCTGACGACGCAGGAACGCCGGGATATCCAGGTAGTCCAGATCATCCTGAGGGTTGAGTTTAGCTGCCGCCGCGGCACCCGCGTGGGCCTGGTTGCGCATCACGGTCGGACGCTCCAGGTCACGGTAGTTGACCGCCGACTGCTCCTGGCGAACCGGGGCCGGGTTGGAAGCCTCGTACGCCTGCTGAGCGGTCTGCAGGGTGTTGTCGACCACCTTGACCGGTTTCTCGATGCGCGCGCCCAGGCCAGTGGCCACCACGGTCACGTGCAGCTCGTCACGCATGTCCGGATCGATCACGGTGCCGACCTTGACCATCGCGTGGTCGGAGGCGAAGGCTTCGATGATGCTACCCACGTCGGAGTACTCGCCCAGCGACAGGTCTGGACCTGCGGTGATGTTTACCAGGATGCCGCGGGCGCCCTGCAGGTTGACGTCTTCGAGCAGCGGGTTGCGGATCGCCGCCTCGGTGGCTTCGCGCGCACGGTTCGGGCCGCTGGCGCAACCGGTCCCCATCATCGCCATGCCCATCTCGCCCATCACGGTGCGCACGTCGGCAAAGTCGACGTTGATCATGCCCGGACGCTTGATGATGTCGGAGATACCGCGAACGGCACCGGCCAGCACGTCGTCGGCCTTGGCGAAGGCGGACAAGAGGCTTGCATCCTTGCCCAGGATGGTCAGCAGCTTCTCGTTGGGGATGGTGATCAGCGAGTCGACGCTTTCAGCCAGCATGCGGATGCCTTCGTCGGCGATCTGCATGCGCTTGCGGCCCTCGAACGGGAACGGACGGGTCACCACCGCAACGGTGAGGATGCCCATTTCCTTGGCCACTTCGGCGATGATCGGCGCCGCGCCGGTACCGGTACCGCCGCCCATGCCGGTGGTGATGAACACCATGTTGGTGCCTTGCAGCACTTCGGCGATGCGCTCACGGTCTTCCAGCGCGGCCTGACGGCCGACTTCCGGATTGGCGCCGGCACCCAGGCCCTTGGTCACGCCGGTGCCCAGTTGCAGGATGGTGCGCGCGCCGATGTTCTTCAGCGCCTGGGCATCGGTGTTGGCGCAGATGAACTCGACGCCTTCGATGTTGCTTTTGACCATGTGGTTGACGGCGTTGCCGCCACCACCGCCAACGCCGATCACCTTGATGACCGGACTCTGCGGGACGTTGTCTACGAGCTCGAACATTTTCCCTCTCCTTACAGTTCTCTAGTTGTCGCGCCTACCACTACTGCTTTGAAACTTAGAAGTTGCTCTGGACCCAACGCTTGAGTCGTTCAAGCACAGGGCCCTTCGGTTCATCGCCATAGCTGTTGTTGCTGCTGTTGCTGTTGCTGATACCGGTCAGGGACGGATCCTCGGACTGCTTCTGCAGCCCGTAGGTGAGCAGGCCCACACCGGTGGAATAGATCGGGTTGCGCACCACGTCGCTCAGGCCCCGAACGCTGTGCGGCACGCCCAGGCGTACCGGCATGTGGAAGATTTCCTCGGCCAGTTCCACGGCGCCTTCCATCTTCGCGGTGCCGCCGGTGAGGACGATGCCGGCCGGCACCAGGTCCTCGAAGCCGCTGCGACGCAGTTCGGCCTGGATCAGGGTGAACAGCTCGTCGTAACGCGGCTCCACCACTTCGGCCAGGGCCTGGCGCGACAGCTCGCGCGGCGGGCGGTCGCCGACACTTGGCACCTTGATGGTCTCGCCGGCGCCGGCCAGCTTGGCCAGGGCGCAGGCGTAGCGGATCTTGATTTCCTCGGCGTACTGCGTGGGGGTGCGCAGGGCCATGGCGATGTCGTTGGTGACCTGGTCGCCGGCGATCGGGATCACTGCGGTGTGACGGATCGCGCCCTCGGTGAAGATGGCGATGTCGGTGGTGCCGCCGCCGATGTCCACCAGGCACACGCCCAGCTCTTTCTCGTCGTCGGTCAGCACCGAGTAGGCCGAGGCCAGTTGCTCGAGGATGATGTCGTCGATTTCCAGGCCGCAGCGACGCACGCACTTCTCGATGTTCTGCGCCGCGTTGACCGCGCAGGTGACCACGTGGACCTTGGCTTCCAGACGCACGCCCGACATGCCCAGGGGCTCGCGCACGCCTTCCTGGTTGTCGATCACGTAGTCCTGCGGCAGGGTGTGCAGCACCCGCTGGTCGGCCGGAATGGCCACGGCCTGGGCGGCGTCGAGCACACGCTCGAGGTCGGCGGTGCTGACTTCGCGGTCGCGAATGGCGACGATGCCGTGGGAGTTCAGGCTGCGGATGTGGTTGCCGGCCACGCCGACGAACGCCGAGTGGATGCGGCAGCCGGCCATCAGCTGGGCCTCTTCGACGGCGCGCTGGATCGACTGCACGGTCGATTCGATGTTCACCACCACGCCCTTCTTCAGGCCGCGGGACGGATGGGTGCCGATCCCGACGATCTCCAGGGTGCCGTCCTCGCCGACCTCACCTACCAGCGCCACCACCTTGGAGGTGCCGATGTCCAGCCCGACGATCATTTTGCCGCTATGCGCGTTTGCCATGGTCCTGCCTCTCTCTAATTCTTCGCAACGGCGGGTTGGGCCGTCGTCGGTGCATTCGGTTCCCGCCAACCAACGGCAAGTCCGTTGGAATAACGCAGATCGATGCGGGCGATATTGGTGATCTGGTCTTTAAGCGATTTGTCGTAAATGGCAATGAAACGGCGCATCTTCTCCACCAGATGGTCGCGCCCCAGCAGCAGCTCTACGCCCGGACCGGCGCTGCCCGCACCGGTGGTCAGGAACCAGCTGCCTCGCTCGCGCAGCTCCAGGCGAGCGATGGAAAAGCCCATGGGGCGCAGCATCTGGCTCAATACCTGATACTGCTGCATGACTTGTTGCTGAGCGCGCTGCGGCCCGAACAGCTGCGGCAGGTGCTCGTAGTTGGCCAGTTCGCGCGGGGTGAAGGCCTGGCCCTGGTTGTTGAGCAAGGCCTCGTCGCCCCAGCGCGCCACCGGCAACTGTTCTTCCAGGCGGATCACCACCTCGTCCGGCCACACCCGGCGCACTTCGGCGTGGGCGATCCAGGGCATCTGCTCCAGTTCCACGCGCATCGCCGCCAGGTCGACGGTGAAGAAACTCGCCGCCACATAGGGGGCGATCCGCTGCTGCACCGACTGCTGGCTGATGTAGCTGAGGTCGCCCTGCACGTCGATCTTGGTGATCGGCCGGTCGGCGTAGGGCATCAGGCGGATGGCGCCCTCATAGGCGCCAAAGCCCGCGGCCACCAGCAGCACCGGCCACAACAGGCGCTTGAGACCGCCGAAGCTTGGCCGTGGCAGGCGCGCCGATACGGGCTCGTCGGCCACCAGTCGGCTGGCACCACGTGGCACCGGCTTGCTGCGGCCGGTAACGGGTGGTTGCTGACGTATCATCGCGCCTTGCATGGCTGGTTAACCTCGCTTCGCTACGCTGTCGGCCAGGATCGCCAGCACCAGCTGCTGGAAGTCCAGACCGGCGGCGCGGGCCGCCATGGGCACCAGGCTATGGTCGGTCATGCCCGGTGCGGTGTTGACCTCGAGCAGCCAGAATCGGCCCTGCTCGTCCTGCATCACGTCCAGACGGCCCCAGCCCTCGATGCCAACGGCATCGCAGGCGCGCGCGGTCAGGTCGATCAGCTCTTGCTCCTTGGCACTGTCCAGGCCACACGGGATGCGGTACTGGGTGTCATTGGCGATGTACTTGGCGTCGTAGTCGTAGAACACATGCGGGGTGCCAAGCGCGATCGGCGGCAGTACCTGGCCACGCAGCACGGCGACGGTGAACTCCGGACCGTGGATCCACTGCTCGACCAGTACCTGCGAATCGTATTTGGCGGCGTCTTTCCAGGCGGCAACCAGCTCTTGCTCGCTGTTCACCTTGGCCATGCCGATGCTCGAACCTTCATGGGCAGGTTTGACGATCAACGGGAAGCCCAGTTCCGCACTGGCGGCAACACAATCCTGCTCGCTGCCCAGCACCGCGTGACGCGGGGTCGGGATGCCCAGGCTCTGCCACACCTGCTTGGTGCGCAGCTTGTCCATGGCCAGCGCCGAGGCAAGGATGCCGCTGCCGGTGTAGGGAATCCCCAGGCACTCGAGCAGGCCCTGCATGCTGCCGTCCTCGCCGCCACGGCCGTGGAGGATGATGAAGGCGCGGTCGATCTTCTCGCGCTGCAGGCGATCCAGCAGGTCGTCACCGACATCGATGGCGACGACGTCGACACCGGCGCTGGTCAGCGCCTCGATCACGGCCTTGCCCGACTTGAGCGAAACCTCGCGCTCGGCGCTCTTGCCACCGTACAACACGGCGACGCGGCCGAAGGCCTTGACGTCGAGGGTGGAATGCAGCGTGTCGTAGGCGCTGGTCATTTCGACTTCTCCTGCTTGGCGCCAGCGAACAGCGGGCTTTTCATCAGTTGCGGGGCCAGGCCGCCGACATCACCGGCACCCTGGCAGATCAGGATGTCGCCAGCGCGCAGCAGCGGCTTGACCAGCGGCGCGAGCTCGGCGCCGCGTTCGATGTAGATCGGGTCGAGCTTGCCGCGCTGGCGGATGCTGTGGCACAGCTGGCGGCTGTCGGCGCCGGGGATCGGCTCTTCGCCGGCCGGGTAGACCTCCATCAGCAGCAGTACGTTGGCATCACCCAGCACTTGCACGAAATCGTCGTACAGGTCGCGGGTACGGCTGTAGCGGTGCGGCTGGTAGACGATCACCAGGCGACGGCTCGGCCAGCCGCCACGCACGGCCTTGATCACCGCGGCGACTTCGGTCGGGTGGTGGCCGTAGTCGTCGACCAGCATCACGCTGCCGCCGTCGACCGGCAGCTCGCCGTACACCTGGAAGCGCCGACCGACGCCCTGGAAGCCCGACAGGCCCTGGACGATGGCCTCGTCACTGATGCCTTCGTCGGTGGCGATGGCGATGGTGGCCAGAGCGTTGAGCACGTTGTGGTTGCCCGGCATGTTTACCGACACCTCGAGCGGCTCGCAGTCGCGGCGCAGCACGGTGAAGTGGGTCTGCATGCCCTGCTGGCGCACGTTGATGGCGCGGATGTCGGCCTCTTCGCTGAAGCCGTAGGTCACGGTCGGACGCTTGACCTGCGGCAGGATCTCGCGCACCACCGGGTCGTCCAGGCACATCACCGCCAGCCCGTAGAACGGCAGGTTGTGCAGGAACTCGACGAAGGTCTTCTTCAGCTTGTTGAAGTCGCCCTCGTAGGTGGCCATGTGGTCGGCGTCGATATTGGTGACCACGGCGACCATCGGCTGCAGGTGCAGGAAGCTGGCGTCGCTCTCGTCGGCCTCGGCGATCAGGTAGCGGCTGGTGCCCAACTGCGCGTTGGTGCCGGCCGCGGTCAGGCGACCGCCGATGACGAAAGTCGGGTCCAGGCCACCGGCGGCGAACACCGAGGCCAGCAGGCTGGTGGTGGTAGTCTTGCCGTGGGTGCCGGCCACCGCCACACCGTGGCGATAGCGCATCAGCTCGGCGAGCATCTCGGCGCGCGGCACCACGGGAATACGCCGCTCCAGCGCGGTGGCGACTTCCGGGTTGGCCGGGTTGATCGCGCTGGACACCACCAGCACATCGGCGTTGGCGGCGTTCTCGGCGCGGTGGCCGACGAAGATCTGCGCGCCGAACGACTGCAGGCGCTCGGTCACCGGCGACTCTTTCAGGTCGGAACCGGACACTTCATAGCCCAGGTTCAACAGCACTTCGGCGATGCCGCACATGCCCACGCCGCCGATACCGACGAAGTGGATGCGGCGAATACGGCCCATTTTCGGGTGGGGCATGGCTTTCTGGCTCTCAACCATTGGCCACCTCCAGGCAGATATCGACCACGGTGCTGGTTGCGCCAGGTTTGGCCAGGCGGCGGGCGGTGCCGGCCATGGCGTTGAGTTTCTCGGGTTGCATCAGCACCTCGTTCAGGCGTTCAGCGAGCTGCGCTGCGCCAGTAGTCGCTTGTGGCATCAGGAAGGCGGCGCCTTCGCGAGCCAGGTATTGGGCGTTGTGGGTCTGGTGGTCGTCGATGGCATGGGGCAAGGGCACCAGCATCGAGGGCAGGCCCGCCGCCGCGAGTTCGCTGACGGTCAGGGCGCCGGCCCGGCACACCACCATATCGGCCCAGCCATAGGCATGGGCCATGTCCTTGATGAACGGTTCGACCTGGGCCTCGACACCCGCCTCGTGATAACGCTCGGCGGTGACGGGGGCGTGGTTTTTCCCGGCCTGGTGGAACACCTCGGGGCGCAGGTTTTCCGGCACTTCGGACAGGGCCTTAGGCAACAATTTGTTCAATGGTTCCGCACCCAGGCTGCCGCCCATGACCAGCAGGCGCGCACGGCGCTCGGCCAGGGGCGCGCGCGCCGCGTCCATGAACAGCTCCGGGCGCACCGGATTGCCGGTGGTGCGCAGCTTGTCGCTGGCGGCGAAGGTGTCCGGGAAGGCTTCGCAGACACGCGCGGCCAACGGCAGCAGCAGGCGGTTGGTAGTGCCGGCGCGGGCATTCTGCTCGTGGATCACCAGCGGCACCCCGCACAACCGGGCGGCAACACCGCCGGGGCCGGTCACATAGCCACCGAAGCCGACCACGCAGACCGGCTTGAGCTCACGCACGATGCGCCGCGCCTGCAGCACGGCTTTGACCAGGGTGAACGGCGCCTTGAGCAGCGACAGCTTGCCCTTGCCGCGCAGGCCGGTGACCTGGATCAGGTGCAGCGGCAGGCCGGCCTGGGGTACCAGTTCGTTCTCGATGCCACGCGGGGTTCCCAGCCAGTGCACCTTGTAGCCACGGGCCTGGAACTCGCGGGCGCAGGCCAGGGCCGGGAACACGTGGCCCCCGGTACCGCCAGCCATGATCAGGATGTTCTTGCCGTCAGCGGCCATGACTGGTCTCCTCGGCAAAATCGCTCTCCTTGAATTCGTGTTCCTCGCTGCCCAGGTGCGTGCGGCTCTCCCACTCGATCCGCAGCAACAGCCCCACGCAGGCGCAGCAGATCACCAGCGAGCTGCCGCCGTAGCTGAGGAACGGCAGGGTCAGACCCTTGGTCGGCAGCAAGCCGACGTTCACGCCGATGTTGATCAGAAACTGGCCGATCCACAGGAACGACAGGCCAAAGGCCATGTAGGCGGCAAAGAACTGCTTGGCCTTCTCGGCCCACAGGCCGATGTACAGCGCGCGCACGGTAATGAAGACGAACAGCGCGATGGTCAGCAGCGAGCCGATCACGCCGAGCTCTTCGGCCAGCACCGAGAACACGAAGTCGGTATGCGCCTCGGGCAGGTAGAACTGCTTCTGCACGCTGTTGCCCAGGCCCACGCCCAGCCACTCGCCGCGGCCGAAGGCGATCAGCGCCTGGGTCAGCTGGTAGCCGGAACCGAACTGGTCGGACCAGGGGTCGGTGAAGGTGATCAGTCGCGCCATGCGGTACGGCTGGGCCTGGACCAGCACCACCACCGAAATGACCGCCAGTACCACCATCAGCGAGAAGCGGAACAACCCCACCCCGCCAAGGAACAACATGGCCGCCGCGGCGCCCATCATCACCACTGTGGCGCCGAAGTCCGGCTCCATCAGCAGCAGGCCGGCCATCGGCAGCAGCACGATGAACGGTTTGAAGAAGCCCATCCAGCTCTCGCGCACCTCAGTCTGCCGGCGCACCAAGTAGCCAGCGAGGTAGATGACCACGAAGACCTTGGCGATCTCCGACGGCTGCACGTTGAAGAAGCTGAAGCCGATCCAGCGCATCGAGCCGTTCACCTCGCGGCCGATGCCCGGCACCAGCACCAGCACCAGCAGGCCGAAGGCACCGATCAGCATGAGGAAGCCCATGCGCTGCCAAGTGGCGATCGGCACCAGCATGGTCATCAGCCCGGCGCCCAGGCCGAGGGTGACGTACACCAGGTGGCGGATCATGTGGTACAGCGGGTTGCCCGACTGCACCGCGGCCACTTCCGAGGAGGCCGAGGTGATCATCACCAGGCCCAGGCCGAGCAGCGCCAGGCAGCCGGCCAGCAGCGGGAAGTCGAGGTCGATGCCACGGCCGCTGATCAGCGGCGACGGGTACGGCTTGAGGATGCCGAAGATCATGCCAGCCCCTCCGCCGCCTGGGCGAACAGGCGCCCGCGTTCTTCGAAGTTCTTGAACATGTCCAGGCTGGCGCAGGCAGGTGACAGCAGGACCGCGTCACCCGGCTGGGCCAGTTCGGCGCAACGCTGCACGGCTTCGTCGAGGGTCTTGACCCGGACTTGCGCCACGGCATCGCCCAAGGTTTCAGCCAGACGCTCGGCGTCACGACCAAGCAGAACCACGGCACGGCAGTGTTGAGCCACCGGCTCGCGCAGGGCGTCGAAGTCGGCGCCCTTGCCATCGCCACCGGCGATCAGCACCAGCTTGCCTTCGATATCGGCACCCAGGCCTTCGATGGCGGCCAGGGCGGCACCGACGTTGGTGGCCTTGGAGTCGTCGTACCAGTTCACCCCGTTGCGCTCGCGCACCCACTGGCAGCGATGGGCCAGGCCCTTGAATTCACGCAGCGCCTCGAGCATCGGCTCGAAGGGCAGGCCGGCGGCATGGCCGAGGGCCAGCGCGGCCAGGGCGTTGCTCTGGTTGTGGGCACCACGGATCTTCAGCTCACGCACCGGCATGAGGGTCTGGAATTCGAACGCCAGGTACTTCTCGCCCTCGACCTCGCGCAGGCCAAAGGCCTTGAAGTCCGGCGCGTTGAGACCGAAGCTCCAGCTCGGCCGGCCTTCGACCGGCAACGGACGGCTCAGGGCATCCTGGCGGTTCACCACCACCTGGCGGGCACCGCGGAAGATCCGGTGCTTGGCCAGGTGATAGGCCGGCAGGCCGCTGTAGCGGTCCATGTGGTCTTCGCTGATGTTCAGCACGGTGGCCACTTCGGCGTTGAGCTGGTCGGTGGTCTCCAGCTGGAAGCTCGACAGCTCCAGCACGTACAGCTCGACGTCGTCGGCCAGCAGGTCGAGGGCCGGGGTGCCGAGGTTGCCGCCGACCGCCACACGTTTGCCTGCCTTGGCGGCCATCTCGCCGACCAGGGTGGTGACGGTGCTCTTGGCGTTGGAGCCGCTGATGGCAACGATCGGTGCCTTGGCATGGCGGGCGAACAGTTCGATGTCGCCGGACAACTTCACGCCCCGCGCGGCGGCCTGCTGCAGGGCAGGCGTGGCCAGGGCCAGGCCGGGGCTCACGTAGAGCTCGTTGGCCCGGCACAGGAAGTCCACGTCCAGCTCGCCACAGCGCACTTCCACCTGCGGGTATTCACGGCGCAGGGTGTCCAGTTCCGGCGGTTGCTCGCGGGTGTCGGCGACCGCAAAGGCAATGCCCCGGTTCGCCAGGAAGCGAACCAGGGACATGCCGCTCTTGCCGAGGCCGACAACGATGCGGAATTGGTCGGAAGCGATCAGTGACACGCTCGTTTACCTCAGTTTCAGGGTGGCAAGGCCAATCAGCACCAGAATCACTGTGATGATCCAGAAGCGGACGATCACCCGTGGCTCGGGCCAACCCTTGAGTTCAAAGTGGTGGTGGATAGGCGCCATGCGGAACACGCGCTTGCCGGTGAGCTTGAACGAAGCCACCTGGATGACCACCGACAGGGTTTCCATCACGAACACGCCGCCCATGATGAACAGGACGATTTCCTGACGGACGATCACCGCGATGGTGCCCAGGGCCGCACCCAGCGCCAGGGCGCCGACGTCGCCCATGAACACCTGGGCCGGATAGGTGTTGAACCACAGGAAGCCCAGGCCGGCGCCGATCAGCGCGCCGCAGAACACGATCAGCTCGCCCGCGCCCGGCACGTAAGGGATCAGCAGGTATTCGGCGAACTTCACGTTACCCGACAGGTAGCAGAAGATGCCCAGGGCACCGCCGACCATCACCGTCGGCATGATCGCCAGGCCATCGAGGCCGTCGGTCAGGTTGACCGCGTTGCTCGAACCGACGATGACGAAATAGGTCAGCACGATGAACCCGGCGCCCAGCGGAATCGCCAGGTCCTTGAACATCGGGATGATCAGCGTGGTCTCGACGCTGGTCGGCGCGGTCTTGTACAGGAAGATCGCCGCGGCCAGGCCGAACACCGACTGCCAGAAATACTTCCAGCGGCTTGGCAGGCCGCGGGAGTTCTTCTCGATCACCTTGCGGTAGTCATCGACCCAGCCGATGGCGCCGAACGCCAGGGTGACAATCAGGACCACCCATACGTAGCGGTTGCTCAGGTCGGCCCACAGCAGGGTGCTGATGGCGATGGCCGACAGGATCAGCGCGCCGCCCATGGTCGGGGTGCCGGACTTGGACAGGTGCGATTGCGGGCCGTCGTTGCGCACGGCCTGACCGATCTGGCGGATCTGCAGGGTACGGATCATCCACGGGCCCAACCACAGGGCCAGGGACAACGCGGTCAGCACACCCAGGATCCCGCGCAGGGTCAGGTACTGGAAGACCGCGAAGCCCTTGTGGAACTGTTGCAGATACTCAGCCAACAGCAGCAGCATTAATGTTTCTCCCCGCTGGCACCACACAGTGCGGCCACGACGTTTTCCATCGCAGCGCTGCGCGAGCCCTTGATCAAGATAGTGGTATCGCTGGTATTCTCGGCGCCAACGGCAGCGATAAGCTCAGCTTGATTAGCGAAATGGCGGCCATTGGCGCCGAACGCCTTGACCGCATGGACCATGTTGGTGCCCACCGCGTACAGCGCATCGACCTTGCCGCGTGCGTAGTCACCCACCTGGCGGTGGCCTTCCTCGGCCCATTGCCCCAGTTCGCCGATATCCCCGAGCACCAGAACGGTGCGTCCGGAAAAGCCGGCGAGTATATCAATGGCGGCGCACATCGAGGTGGGATTTGCGTTGTAGCTGTCGTCGATGACCCGCACGCCGTTCGGCGCGATCTGCGCCACGGTGCGGCCCTTGACCGGCTGCACGGCGGCAAGGCCGGCGGCGATGCCGCTCAGGCTCAGACCAACGGCATGAGCGGCGGCGGCGGCGGCCAGGGCGTTGCTGACGTTGTGGGTGCCGAGCAGGTTCAACTGCACCGGGACGCTGCCAGTCGGACCGTGCAGGGTGAACGACGGGCAGCCACGAGCGTCGCGCCCGATATCACTGGCGTGGAAGTCCGCCTGCGAGTTGTCCAGGGCGAAACTGAAGATCCGGTGAGCGCCCGCCCGTTTGCGCCAGATCTCGAACGCCTTGTCGGCCAGGTTAAGGATGGCCGTGCCGCCCTCGCCCAGGCCTTCGAGGATCTCGCCCTTGGCTTCGACGATCTTCTCCGGGCCACCGAACTCGCCAACGTGGGCGGTACCGGCGTTATTGATGATCACCACCTGCGGCTGGGTCAGGCCAACGGTGTAGCGAATCTCGCCAATACGCGATGCGCCCAGCTCGATCACCGCGGCGCTGTGCTCCGGGGCGATCTCCAGCAGGGTCAGCGGTGCGCCGAGGTCATTGTTCAGGTTGCCCCGGGTGGCATGCACCGGCCCGCGGGTACGCAGGATCGCGGCGAGCATTTCCTTGACCGTGGTCTTGCCGCTGGAGCCGGTGATGGCCACCACCGGCTTGTCGAAGGCGGCACGGTTCAGGGCGCCGAGCTGACCGAGGGCGACGCGGCAGTCGGCGACCAGCAGCTGCGGCAGGTCGACACCGGCGACTTCGCGCTCGACCAGCGCAGCGACCGCGCCCTTGGCTTTCACGTCGGCCAGGTAGTCGTGGCCATCGAAGCGCGGGCCGGTCAGGGCGACGAACAGTTGGCCGGCAGCGACGGTGCGGCTGTCGATGCTCACCCCGGTGAAGCTGGCGTCGGCGCCTGCCAGGCGCGCACTCAGGGCACCGGTCAGTTGGCTGAGAATCATCGGCTTAAGCATGTGGCGCCTCCCAGGCTGCAAGTGCCTTGTCGGCTTCGACCAGGTCGGAGAAATCATGGCGCTGGCCATTGATCTCCTGGTAATCCTCATGACCCTTGCCAGCCAGGACGACCACATCGTCGGCAGCGGCAGTGGCGATCAGGTGGGCGATGGCCTCGCCACGACCGGCGACGAACTCGACGTCGGCGAGGCGGACGAAACCAGGGCGAATATCGTCGAAGATGCGCAGCGGATCTTCGCTACGCGGATTGTCGTCGGTGACCAGCACGCGGTCGGCCAGGCGTTCGGCCACTTCGGCCATCAGCGGACGCTTGCCGCTGTCGCGGTCACCGCCGCAGCCGAACAGGCACAGCAGTTTGCCATGGGCGTGCGGGCGCAGGGCCTCGAGCACTTTCTCCAGGGCATCCGGGGTATGGGCATAGTCGACCACCACCAGCGGCTTGTCACCGCCACCCAGGCGCTGCATGCGGCCGATCGGCCCTTGCAACTGCGGGATGACCTTGAGGATTTCATCCAGCGGATAGTCCAGCGCCAGCAGGGTGGCCACCGCCGCGAGCATGTTGCTCAGGTTGAAACGACCGAGCAGACGGCTGCGCAGGACATGCTCGCCCTGCGGGGTGACGATCACGGCGTGCACGCCATCGTCGCTGAACGTGGCCTGTTTGCAATACAGCGTCGCCTCAGGATCCTGCAGGCTGTAGCTGATCAGGCGCGATGTGGCAGGAGCGTCTGCCAGGCGACGGCCAAAGTCATCATCCAGGTTGACCACCCGGGCACGCAGCCCCGACCACGCGAACAGCTTGGCCTTGGCGGCCTCGTAGGCCTCCATGCTGCCGTGGTAGTCCAGGTGATCACGGGACAGGTTGGTCATCACCGCGATATCGAAATCGAGCGCGGCCACCCGGCCTTGCTCGAGCGCGTGGGACGACACTTCCATGGCCACGGCCTTGGCACCTGCGCTCTTCAGGTCGGCGAGGGTCGACTGTACGGCGATCGGATCGGGCGTGGTCAGGCGGCCGCTCTGCAGCTCGCCGTAGAAGCCGGTGCCGAGGGTGCCGATCAGGCCACAGCGCTTGCCCAAAGCGTCGAGCGCCTGGGCCAGCAATTGGGTCACGCTGGTCTTGCCGTTGGTACCGGTGACGCCGACCAGGTCGAGCTGACGGCTCGGCTCGCCATAGAAGCGCCCGGCGATCTGCGACAACTGGCCAATCAAACCCTTGACCGGAATCAGCGGTGCATCGGTGAGCGGCAGCACGCTGGCGCCCTGCTCTTCATAGGCCACCGCGGCGGCGCCACGGCCCAGGGCATCGGCGATATGCGCGCGACCGTCGACCTTGGCGCCCGGCACGGCCAGGAACAGGTCGCCTGGACGCACGGCGCGGCTGTCCAGGGTCAGCTCGCGGATCAACGGATCGCGGCTGGCATGGGCGAACAGTTTGCTCAATGGCATCGTCATCAACCTCGCCCTCCCTTGGCGGGTACTGCGCTGGCTTGCTGCGTCGAAGGCGGCAGGTTGTCCGGCGGTACATTCATCAGGCGCAAGGTGCCCGACATTACTTTGCTGAATACGGGGGCCGAGACCAGGCCGCCGAAGTAGCCGCCCTTGCTCGGCTCGTCGATGACCACGACGATGGCGTAGCGCGGGTCGCTCATCGGGCCGAAGCCGGCAAACAGCGAACGGTAGGCGTTCTCGGTGTAGCCCTTGGAGCCGACGGTGGCCTTGCGCGCGGTACCCGACTTGCCACCCACGTGATAGAACGGCACCTGGGCGCGGAACACCCCGCGCGGCGCCTCGATCACCTGCTGCAGCATGGCCTGCACGGTTTCGGCGGTTTCCTTGGGGATCGCCTGCACGGCTTCCGGCGCCTTGTCGACCTTGAGAATCGACAGCGGCACCATCTTGCCGTCGTTGGCCAGCGCGGCGTAGGCATGCACCAGTTGCAGGGCGGTCACCGACACGCCGTAGCCGTACGACAGGGTCGCGGTCTCGGCCTTGCGCCACTCGCGGTGGTTGGGCAGGTTGCCGACGCGCTCACCAGGGAAGCCCAGGCCGGTGTACTGGCCCAGACCGACCTGGGACATCACCCGGTAGATGGCCTCACCACCGATATCGAAGGCGATCTTGCTCATGCCGACGTTGGACGAGTTGATCAGGATGCCAGTCAGGTCGAGGATCGGGCCCTCGCTTCTGGACACGTCCTTGATGGTATAGCGACCAATTTGCAGGCTGCCCGGATACACCTCGACCTTGTCGGTGGGTTTCCAGCGGCCGCTCTGCAGCGCGGCGCTCATGGAGATCGGCTTGACCGTCGAGCCCGGTTCGAAGACGTCGATGATCGCCCGGTTGCGCATGGCCGCCGGGAACATGCTGCGGCGGTTGTTCGGGTTGTAGGTCGGTTGGTTGACCATGGCCAGGACCTCGCCGGTCTTGACGTCCATGATCACCAGGCTGCCGGCCTTGGCTTCCTGTTCGGCGATGGCGTTGCGCAGTTCGCGGGTGGCCAGGTATTGCAGACGCAGGTCTATCGACAACGCCAAGGTCTTGCCGGCCTTGGCGTTCTTGGTTACCTGGATGTCCTTGATCAGCCGGCCGCGCCGGTCCTTGATCACCTGCCGCTTGCCGGGCACCCCGGCGAGCCACTCGTCGTAGGCCAGCTCGACGCCTTCACGACCATGGTCGTCCAGGTCGGTGAAGCCGACCATGTGCGCGGTGACGTCGCCGGCCGGATAGAAGCGGCGGAACTCTTCCAGGCCGTAGACGCCCGGCACCTTCAGGTCGAGCACGTGCTGGCCCTGCTCCGGGGTCAGGCCACGGACCAGGTAGATGAATTCCTTGCTGGCCTGCTGGGTGAGGCGTTCGGTCAGTTGCTGCGGGTTCTGCCCGAGCGCGGCGGCCAGTTGCGGCCAGCGCTCCTTGGCTGCCTGCATTTCCTTGGGGTTGGCCCACAAGGTGGTGACCGGGGTACTGACCGCCAGCGGCTCACCGTTGCGGTCGGTGATCAGGCCACGGTGCGCGGGAATGGGAATATGGCGCAGGCTGCGGGCATCGCCCTGGCCCTTGAGGAAGTCACGGTCGACCACCTGCAGGTCGATGATGCGCCAGCAGATGGCACCGACCATCAGCGCCAGCAAGCCGATCACCACCCTGAACCGCCAGGGGTAGAGTGCACCCTCGAGCTTCATCATGGCGCCACCATCCGCACTTCGTCAGCGGCGGGTACGCGCATCTTGAGCTGCTCGGAGGCCAGGCTCTCGATACGGCTGGACGCGGTCCAGGTGCTTTGTTCGAGGATCAGTCGCCCCCACTCGGCCTGGGCCTTGTCGCGCTCGCTCAGTTCACCGTACAGGGTGTTGAGCAGTTGGCGGTTCCAGTGGGCGCTATAGGAGACGGCAATGGCCGAAATCAGGACGGCAACGAACAGCAGAAGCATCAGGAAGCTTCCGCCTGGCAAAGGTTTGGCAAACAGCCGGCTCACCGCAACTTCTCCGCCACCCGCATCACGGCGCTGCGCGATCGCGGGTTGGCCTTGAGTTCGGCTTCGGAGGCGAACTGCGCCTTGCCGATGAGCTTGATCTTCGGCTCGAAGGTCTTGTGCTGCACCGGCAGGTTGCGCGGCAGGTTGTCCGCCTCGCCCTTGACCAGCTTGCGCATGAACAGTTTGACGATACGGTCTTCCAGCGAGTGGAAGCTGATCACCGCCAGGCGACCACCCACTTCGAGGGCATCGAGCGCGGCGTCAAGGCCCGTCTCGAGGTCACCCAGTTCGTTGTTGACGTGAATGCGCAGACCCTGGAAGGCGCGGGTTGCCGGGTTCTTGCCCTTTTCCCAGGCCGGGTTGGCGACCTTGAGCACTTCGGCAAGGTCGGCGGTACGGGTGAACGGCTGCTTCTCGCGACGCTCGACCACGGCACGCGCCATGCGCCCGGCGAAACGCTCCTCGCCATACTCCTTGAACACGCGGGCGATTTCCTCGACCGGCGCAGTGGCGATGAACTCGGCGGCGCTGATGCCCTGGTTCGGGTTCATGCGCATGTCCAACGGGCCGTCGTTGAGGAAACTGAAGCCACGCTCGGGGTCATCGAGCTGCGGCGAAGACACGCCCAGGTCAAGCAGGATGCCGCTGACCTTGCCTGCCAGGCCGCGCTCGGCCACCTCGGCGCCCAGCTCGGCAAAGCTGCGCTGCACAATGACAAAGCGGCCGTCTTCGGCCGCCAGCGCTTGCCCGGTGGCAATCGCCTGTGGATCCTTGTCGAACCCCAGCAGCCGCCCTTGCGGCCCGAGCTTGCTGAGGATCAGGCGGCTGTGGCCGCCGCGCCCGAAGGTGCCGTCCAGATAGCAACCGTCGGCGCGCAGGGCCAAGGCCTCGACGGCTTCGTCGAGGAGGACGGTGATGTGGTTGAAGCCGCTATCTATGGTCACAGGATCAGGTCACGCAAATCATCGGGCATGGCGCCCGGTTGTTGAATAGCTGCAAGGTCGGCTGCCGAAACCGCGTTCCAGGCATCCTCATCCCACAGCTGGAATTTGTTCAGCTGCCCCACCAGCATCGCCTTCTTGTCCAGCTTGGCGTACTCACGCAGGCGTGGCGGCACCAGGAAACGCCCGCTGCCATCGAGCTCCAGGTCAACCGCGTTACCGATCAGCAAACGCTGCAGGCGACGGTTTTCCTCACGCAACGACGGCAAGGCGCGCAACTTGGCTTCTATCTGTTCCCACTCATCGAGGGGATAAACACACAAGCAGGGGTCAACGGCGTCGATGGTCACGATCAACTGACCATTGCAACGCGAATCGAGCTCGTCACGGTACCGGCTCGGCATGGCGAGACGGCCCTTGGCATCGAGGCTGACGGCGTTGGCTCCGCGGAACACGGCTGCGATTCCCCACAATGTTAGCTTTTTTGTGTCAGAAAACCCACTTCATCCCACTTTCTGCCACTTGCGCACACTATAGGAATCCGCCCGCCACACCGTCAAGGCACGTTCATAAGGAAATCCCTTACAGGACGGCGATTTAGCTCAACAAAGGAAGGTGGAAGGACTACCAGAGAAGAAAACTGACGGGAAAAATCAAACACACTCAAGTGGATAGAGTGCGAAGTTAAAGTGATTTATTAAGAGTAAGAATTTTTCGGTATTACCAGGACGCATCTGCTATCGATTCAAGCAGGGAAGGAAGGGGTGGAGAGTCGATCTGTAAGCCGGGTTTTGTCGAGGACAGTCATTCCTCTACGACGGCCATCACTGGACGCCTCTAGCAACCTACCCGGTTCCGACGCGGGCCACGCCGTATGGAACCCTATTTGGTCTTGCTCCGAGTGGGGTTTACCTAGCCACGGACTGTTGCCAGCCGCGCGGTGCGCTCTTACCGCACCTTTTCACCCTTACCGGCACCGAAGTGCTTAGGCGGTTGTTTTCTGTGGCACTTTCCGTAGGCTCGCGCCTCCCAGGCGTTACCTGGCACTCTGCCCTATGGAGCCCGGACTTTCCTCCCCCGCCTCTTGCGGAACAAAAGACGGCAGCGACTGTCCGATCGACTCTCCGCCGCCAAGGTTACCGGTAGGCGCGCTCAAGAACAAGCGATGTGACAAACAATGTCATTACGCTATCAATGGGTTTTCTGTTTTTCCAGCGCCAACTGGTAGAGCAGGTTCTTGCGAACACCGGTGATCTCGGCCGCCAAAGCCGCAGCCTTCTTCAACGGCAGCTCGGCCAGCAGCAGGTCAAGCACGCGCTGGGCCTCGGTGCTGATCGCCTGCTCGCCCTCCGGCACGCTCCAGCCAGCCACCAGCACCACGCACTCGCCGCGCTGCTGGTTGCTGTCGCCCTGCACGAACGCGCGCAACTCGGTCAGGGGAAGCCCCTTCAGGGTCTCGAAGGTCTTGGTGATCTCGCGGGCCAATACCGCCGGACGCTCGCCACCGAACACCGCCTCCATGTCCTCCAGGCACTCGAGGATGCGATGCGGCGCCTCATAGAAGATCAGCGTGCGCGGCTCTTCCTTGACCTGCTCCAGGCGCGCCCGACGCCCGGCGGCCTTGGCCGGCAGGAAACCCTCGAAGATGAAGCGGTCCGAGGGCAGTCCCGCCGCCGACAGCGCGGCGATCAGCGCGCAGGCGCCGGGCACCGGCACCACCTGCACCCCGGCGGCGCGCGCCTGGCGCACCAGGTGATAGCCCGGGTCGGAAATCAGCGGCGTGCCGGCATCGGACACCAACGCCACATCGTCGCCGGCCAGCAGGCGAGTGATGAAGCGCCCGCCTTCGTCGCGCTCGTTGTGCTCATGGCAGGCCGCCAGCGGTGTGTCGATGCCGAAGTGTTGCAGCAGGCGCACCGAGTGACGGGTGTCCTCGGCGGCGATCAGGCTCACGTCGGCCAGCACCTTCAGCGCCCGGGCACTCATGTCGTCGAGGTTGCCGATGGGCGTGGCGACGACGTAAAGCTTACCCAACGTGGATTTCGAAACCCCTGCAACATCAGTCACTGCGCACACCTGCTTTCCGGATCAAAGGTCGCATTGTAGCCCGAGCACCGGTAACAGGGCGCAAAGAACTTCACCCCCGGCGCAGCCGGCGGCCACCTATAGTGAAGGATCAGTGTCGACGAGATCGCGCCCTGCCCCCCGCTTGGGTACAATTGCCGGCCAACTTGATCGAGTAACAGGACCTTTACATGATCGCTTGTCTGCGGCTGCTCTCAGCCCTCTGCCTTGCTGCCCTGCTGGCAGCCTGCGCCAGCTCGCCCTCATCCAGCCTGGGCGAACTGCCGCGCACCCCGGACGCCAGCATCGAGCAACTGCTCGAGAAGGCAGCCTCCAGCAAGTCCGCCGAGGACGCGGCCCTGCTGCGCCTGAGCGCCGCGGACCTGGCATACAAGCAGAAGGACTTCCCGCGTGCGGCCCGGATCCTCGAGCAGGTCCCGCTGGAACCGCTCAAGCCCGCCCAGCAGGTGTTCGCCTCGACCCTGGCCGCGGAACTGGCCATGAGCCGCAACCAGCCCAAGGCCGCCCTGACCGCCCTCGGCCACCCGAGCCTGCAGCGCGTCGGCGAACTGCCGGCCGAGCAGCAGGCACGCACCTACAGCGTCCACGCCGCCGCCCTCGAAGCCGATGGCCAGGCCCTGGCCGCCGCCCAGCAGCGCGTGCTGCTGGCGCCGCTGCTCAGCGAGCAGGCCGCCGCCGCCAACAACGACGCGACCTGGGCCCTGGTCGCCTCGCTGCCCGCCGAACAGCTGCAGCAGCCCGCCGCCAACGAGACCCTGGCCGGCTGGACCAGCCTGGCCCTCGCCGTCAAGCGCGCCGGCACCCTGGAGCAGCAACAAGCCGCCATCGACAGCTGGCGCCAGCAACACCCCGAGCACCCGGCGGCCAGGCAACTGCCGACCGCCCTGGTCAAGCTCAAGGAACTGGCCAGCCAGCCGCTGACCAAGATCGCCCTGCTGCTGCCTCAGGAAGGCCCGCTGGCCGGTGTCGCCCGCGCCCTGCGCGACGGCTTCATGGCCGCCCACTTCCAGGCCCAGCAAGGTGGCCAGCCGGCCCCGGCCGTGCAGGTGTTCGACAGCTCGCGCATCACCTCGCTCGATGACTTCTACCGCCAGGCCCAGGCCGCCGGCGTGCAACTGGTGGTCGGCCCGCTGGAAAAACCGCTGGTCAAGAAACTCGCCGCCTACCCGCAACTGCCCATCACCACCCTGGCCCTGAACTACGCCGACGCCGGCCAGAAAGCCCCGCCGCAACTGTTCCAGTTCGGCCTGGCCGCCGAAGACGAAGCCCGCGAAGTCGCCCGCCGCGCACGCGCCGATGGCATGGTCCGCGCCGTGGCCCTGGTGCCGAGCGGTGAATGGGGTGATCGTGTGCTCGCTGCCTTCCGCCAGGACTGGGAAGGCAATGGCGGCACCCTGATCAGCGCCCAGCGCATCGCCCAGCCGGTCGCCCTCGCCCAGCAGATCGCCGACCTGTTCCAGCTGCGTCAGAGCGAAGGCCGCGCCAAGAGCCTGCAGAGCACCGTCGGCGGCAACATCGCCGCCCAGCCTTCGCGTCGCCAGGACATCGACTTCATCTTCCTCGCCTCGACGCCGCAGCAAGCCCAGCAGATCAAGCCGACGCTGAACTTCCAGTACGCCGGCGACGTGCCGGTCTACGCCACCTCCAACCTGTACAGCGCCAGCGGCGACGTGAACCAGTACAACGACATGAACGGCATCCGCTTCTGCGAAACGCCGTGGCTGCTGGACAGCAGCAACAGCCTGCGCCAGCAGGTCGTGCAGCAGTGGCCGCAGGCCGCTGGCAGCCTCGGCCGCCTGTATGCCATGGGCGTCGACGCCTACAGCCTGGCGCCACGCCTGGGCCAGCTCAAGGCACTGCCGGACAACCGCGTCGAAGGGCTGTCGGGCAGCCTGAGCATGAACGCCAGCCAGCGCGTCGAGCGCCAGTTGCCGTGGGCCGAGTTCGCTGGCGGCCAGGTCAAGCGCCTGCCGGACACGCCGCGCTGATGCCCGGCGCATCGCCCAGCCACGCCGGCCAGGCCGCCGAAGACCACGCCCTTGAATACCTTCAGGGGCAAGGTCTGCGGCTGCTGGCGCGCAACTGGCGATGCAAGCGGGGCGAGCTCGATCTGGTCATGCTCGATGTCGATACAGTAGTATTCGTCGAAGTCCGCTACCGGTTGAATGCGGAGTTCGGCGGAGCGCTCGCCAGTATCGATGGGCGCAAGCAGCAGCGACTGGCGCTGGCCGCCAACCTCTTCCTGCAGCAAGCGCCCCGCTGGGCCACCCACCCCTGCCGTTTCGACGTTGTCGCCCTGCAGGGCCAGGGACATGCGGGGCAACCGCTTCAATGGCTGAAAAACGCCTTCGAATGCTGAACCCAATTCGATTTTCTAGCTCTATGTTTCGCGGGCTGGTCACTGTTGCGCCTAGCAAAGGCCACCGCCCCTCTTAAGGTCACCCAGATGGACATGCAATCCCGAATCCGCCGACTGTTCCAGAACAGCATCGACACCAAGCAACAGGCAATGGACATCCTGGCACCCTACATCGAGCAGGCCAGCCTGGTCATGGTCAACACCCTGCTCAACGACGGCAAGATGCTCGCCTGCGGCAACGGCGGCTCGGCCGGCGACGCCCAGCACTTCTCGTCGGAGCTGCTCAACCGCTTCGAGCGCGAGCGCCCGAGCCTGCCGGCCATCGCCCTGACCACCGACAGCTCCACGCTCACCTCGATCGCCAACGACTACAGCTACAACGAAGTCTTCTCCAAGCAGATCCGCGCCCTGGGCCAGCCCGGCGACGTTCTGTTGGCGATCTCCACCAGCGGCAACTCGGCCAACGTGATCCAGGCGATCCAGGCCGCCCATGACCGCGAAATGATCGTCGTAGCCCTGACCGGGCGCGACGGCGGCGGCATGGCCTCGCTGCTGCTGCCCGAGGACGTGGAAATCCGCGTACCCTCGACCGTGACCGCACGCATCCAGGAAGTCCACCTGCTGGCGATCCACTGTCTGTGCGACCTGATCGACAGCCAACTGTTCGGGAGTGAAGAATGATCTCCAAGCGTCTCGGCCTGATGGCCCTAACCCTGTGCCTGGGTGTCTCCGGGTGCAGTTCCGTGCTGACCTCGACCCGCAATTCGCCCATCGAGGACGACCGCGGCACCCGCACCATCGGCAGCAAGATCGACGATTCGCTGATCGAGACCAAGGTCTCGGTCAACATCGCCAAGGCCAACCCGGAGCTGGACAAGGGCTCGCACATCGTCGTCAGCAGCTACAACGGTGTGGTGCTGCTCGCCGGCCAGACCCCGCGCGCCGACCTCAAGTCCCTCGCCGAGCAGACCGCCGGCCAGGTGCAACGGGTCAAGAAGGTGCATAACGAGTTGCAGGTGATACAACCGTCGTCGATCCTGGCGCGCAACAACGACGCCTGGCTGACCACCAAGATCAAGACCCAGATGCTGACCGACGAAAGCGTCCCCAGCTCGCGCATCAAGGTGATCACCGAGAATGGCATCGTCTACCTGCTCGGCCTGGTCCGGCAGCAGGAGGCCAACGCCGCCACCAACGTGGTGCAGGGCGTGTCGGGCGTGCAGAAGATCGTCAAGCTGTTCGAATACATCGACTGACAACCCTTCGGCGGGCGTCATGACGCTCGCCTTTTCCCTCTAATCCAGGAAGTACCCCATGAAAAAGCTGCTGCTGCCTGCCCTGCTGATCGGCGCCTTCGCCACCCTGGCCGGCTGTTCCACCCCGAGCGTGATCACCCTCAACGATGGTCGCGAACTGCAGACTACCGACACGCCGCACTTCGACCGCAACTCCGGCTTCTACGAGTTCAAGCAACTGGACGGCAAGCCGACCCGCATCAACAAGGACCAGGTGCAGAGCATCAAGGACCTGTAATTGCAAATGGCTGTTCAAGCAAAACGCCCGATGCACAGCATCGGGCGTTTTGCTTTTCAGGGCCTCAGAACGCCCAGTCCAGGGTCAGGCCGACCCCGTGGCTCTTGTCGCGGCTACCCAGCAGTCCGTTGTAGTCGAGGTTGACCCGGGCCTGACGCCCCAGGCTGATCCCCGCCCGTGCGCCGACCACCGCCGCATCACGGTCCAGGGACAGCGCCTGGACCTTGTAGCTATCGCCCTGGCCGGCAAAGGCCAGGTGCTGGTCGGACCCGGTGGAGCTCAGGTTGTGCTGCCAGCCCAGGGTGGCGGAAAGCTCCACCGCCTGGCCGCTGGACAACTGCAGCTGCTTGCCGGCGCGCATGCCCAGGGTCGAGAGCCAGGCATCACGGTTATCCCGCCCACCCTCGAGCGCGGCGGCGCCGCCATGTTCCTTGAAGCTGTCGCTGGCGATATGCACATAGGCCAGGTTGGCGAACGGCTCCAGGGCCATGCCCGGCACCGCGACCTTCCAGGCGGCCTCGCCGAACACCTGGGTGCTCTGCGCATCACGCTTGCTCTTCTGGCGATCGCTGACCTCGTTGTACTGCAGCTCGCGCTTGGTCTCGATGCGGTGCCAGCTGTGGCTGCCGCCCAGGCTCAGGCGCACCTGCTCCAGTTCCTTGCCGGCATAGGCACCCAGGTGGTAGCTGTCGACGCTGGCCGAGGAATGACGACCATCGCCCATGCTCAGCGAGCTGTCGCTATAACCGGTGAAGACGCCGAGGCGGGTATCCTCGCTCATCTGCCCATCGACACCCAGCAGCATGCCGCCGATCGAACTGCTGTAGCGCGCATGCCCGGAATCACCGTCGGCCTTGCCCCAGGCTCCCAAAGCCTTTACCCACAGGCCGTTGCCCTGGCCGTCCACGACGGGTGCGGCGGCGACGCCCTGCTGGCGGGTACGCTCGCCCACGGCGTCGCGCAACTGGCGGCTGTCGTTGAGCAGCAGGTTGCCCACCGCCGGGTGGATTTCACCGGACAGCTGATCGAACGCCCGCTGGGCGCTGCCGGCATCGGCCGACAACAGCAGACTCTCGTAAACCGGGTTGCCCGCGCCGAGCCGTTCGGCGGCCGCAGCCACCGAACGCTGGTTGGCGGTCAAGCCGACACTGTCGAAGCTGGCGCTACGTTGCACCGCCAGCTGCACCCCGTTTCCGGTATAGGCCAGGCCACCATCGAGGAACAGCAAGTTGGACTGGACAGCAGAGAAACCGCCTTGCACGCCGCCTGCGGCCTGCAGGATATCGAACTGACGCCCCACCAGGCTGGTTGCCTGCTGCGACTGCAGTGAAACCCCAGGGTTCTGCAGATCCAGGGCCAGGTTCGCGCCGTTTACGGAAACCGTGCCATCACTGACCAGACGGTCGGCGCCAGTGGCATCCACTTCCACGGCATAGGTCGAGCCCGGCTGGAAGGTCACGTCGGAGCCCACGCGCAAGGTACCGATGGAGTTGCCTGGCGCCACCACGCCACCACGGTTGACCACCAACGCACCGATCCGGCCATTGCCGCCCAGCACGCCGCCGTCATTGACCGTCACCGTCGATTGCAGCGAGCCATTGACCGCCAGCCGCCCCTGGTTGACCAGGGTCGGCCCGGCATAGGTGTTGTTGCCGCTGAGCACCAGGGTACCGATACCCTGCTTGGTCAGGCCGCCATGACCGGAAATATCGTTGCTCCACAGGTCCAGCACGCAGCTCAGGTCGTTGCAGCGTCGCTGGGTCGGCCTGCCGGCGTCCACCACGGCGCCTACACCCGGCAGATCGACCACGAACTGGCTCGGGCCGTAGCCACCGGCGATGCGGAACTCCTCGGGGATATCCTGCTCGGTGACCAACATGCCCGGACCGCGGATCCCCTTGTCCAGGTTGATCATGCCCCAACCGTACAAGGCGTCGATGCCAGGCGCGCCCATGTCGGTGGCGGTGGTGCGCAGCACGCTGGCGATCTGTGCACCGCTCATGTAGGGGAAGCGCTCCATCAATACCGCCGCCGCACCGGCGGCATGGGGCGCGGCCATGGATGTGCCGTTCTTGTTGGCGTAGCCCTGGGTCAGGTCTTCCAGGCTGGTGCCGCCGATCACCGCGCTGTAGATGCGGGTGCCGGGGGCCGATACGCAGAAGCTCGCGGTATAGCCGCAACGGGAAGAGAACGTGCTGGCCAGGTACGGGTTGGCGCTGCTGGTGTCGGGGTTCTGCTGCAACGCCGCCACGGTCATCCAGTTCGGGGCGATGTCCGGGACGAAATAGGCCAGACCGGCAATCGCATCGGGGTTGTTCAGGTTGTAGTCGTTGCCGGCGGCGAAGATCGTCAGGACCCCGCTGCGAGCGGCGGCGATAGCCCCGTCATAGGCACCGCCGGGCAAGGTGCCCAGCAGCGGCTGGATCTGCGCGAACTGTGCCCGGGCATCGTCCACGGTGAAATGCGGGAAGTCCGGATTGCGCCCACCCTTGGCGAAGCGGTCGGTAATGCCGATGCCCCAGCTGTTGTTGATGATCCGCGCGCCGCTGGCCACCAGGCTGTCCCAGCCGGCCTTGTACACCGCGCCATCGTTGCCCAGTACGATGCCATCCTCGGGGCCGGGGTCGCCGTTGTCGGCGCTGATGATCTGCGCATCGTAGGCCACGCCGTGCATCGACTCGCCATCCCGGTTGCCGGCGGCGATCCCGCCGACGTGGGTGCCGTGGGAGCCGAGCTTGCCGTCCGAGCCCACCGACGGGCTGCCGTCATAGCGGAACGCATCGCCGGCCTTCACCGGGATGTAGGGGTCGGTGTACTGGCGGATGCCGCTGGTGACCAGGGTCACGATCTTGTCCTTGCCGGCGAACTCGGGGTGCTTGGCGTAGACCGGCTGGTCGAAGATCCCCAGCTTCACCCCCTTGCCGCTGTAGCCGGCGGCATAGGCGCTGTCGGCGTGGATCGCCCCCAGCCCCCAGTCGGCCTTGAACTCGCTGCTGCGCCAGCTGCCGGCATCACCTAGGCGCCCACTCTCCACGTAAGGCGCGGCCTGGGCCGTGCCCATGAGCGCCACCCAACCCACCAATGCCCGCCCCAATGGGGCCAGGGCCCAGCCCTGCGCGAGTGCGCTGTCATCCTTTCTGACTTGCTTCACTACAACCTTCCTTAGTTTTGTTTTGGTTTAGTACCGCGTTGGTCACACTCCGTGTTGCAACGCCTGGCCCGTTTCACGCCAGGGCGCTTCAGAACCGCCATTGCAGGTTGAGCCCTGCGCCATGCTGTTGCTCGCGACTGGCCAGGCGCCCCTGGTAGTCCAGGCTCAGGTCCAGGTCGCGGGTCAGCCCTACCCGTGCCTGCAGCCCCACCAGCGCGGCATCGCGCAAGGCCGGCGCAGTCTCCACCCGGAACGGTTGGTCGCTGCCGGCGAAAGCCAGGTGCTCGCGATCCTGGGTGCCGCTCAGACGGTGCTGCCAGCCCAGGCTTGCCGCCAACTGCAGATCTTGCTGCGGGCCCAGTTGCCATTGCTGCCGCCCACGCAGGCCCAAGGTGCTCAGCCAGGCATCACGCTGCTCGTCACCGGCATGCAGCGCCGCGGCGTCGCCTTTCTCGTGGAAGCCGTCGCGGTCCAGGTGCTGGTAGGTCAGGTTGGCGAAGGGCTCCAGCTGCACCGCCGGCAACGCCAGGCGATAGGCCGCCTCGGCAAACAGCTGCTGGCTGCGGGCATCGATCCGTGCGCGCTGGCGGCCGGACACCTCGCCATAGGCCAGGTCGCGCCGGACCTCGGCACGGTGCCAGCTGTGGCTGGCGCCCAGGCTCAGGCGCAGCTGGTCCAGGTCATGGCGGACATAGGCGCCCAGGTGGTAGCTGTCGACCGTGGCCCGGGAGTGGCTACCGCCCATGCTCAGGGAGCTGTCGCTGTAGCCTGCGGCCAGGCCGGCCCGGGTCTGCTCGTCAAGGTCATGGTCCACGCCCAGCAGCATGCCGCCCAGGGAGCTGGTGTAGGACTCGCTGCCCTGCACGCCCTCGATGCGCCCCCAGCTGCCCAGGCCCTTGAGCCAGAGCTGGGTCGAACCTGGCTCGCTGGCACTCGTTCCAGAAACGCTGGCATTCAGTGCAGGACCTTGCACGCGCTCGCCCAAGGTGTCGCGCAAGACCGAGCCCTGGCTGAGCAGCATCGAGTCCAGCGCCGGGTAGATCTCTCCGGCCAGCTGTCGCAGGCCGTCCCGGGCCTGGTCCGCCGAGGTCGAGAGCAGCAGGCTTTCATACACGGGATTGCCCGGTCCCAGCCGCTCCACGGCGCCGCCGCTGGCGCGCTGGTTGGGCGTGGCACCAACACTGGCGAACGTCGTGGCGCTGCGCGTCACGTCCAGTTGCACGCCGTTGGCCGAATAATCGAGGAGGGTCCCCAGGAACAGGTAAGCGGGCTGTACCTGGGCGAAGCGCCCGTTGACACCACCCGCCGCCTGCAGGATGTCGAACTGGCGCCCCACCAGGCTGGATACCGGACCACCGGCCAACAGGTTCGGCCGCGCCTGGGGCTCCAGGCTGAGATTGGCGCCACCGACACTGGCCTGGCCAGCAACGATGAGCCGGTCGCTGGCCGCAGGCGACAGCTCCACCCGATAGCTCGAACCCGGCTGCAGGTCCATGCTGCCGGCGACATTCAAGGTGCCGATGGAGTTACCCGGGGCCACCACGCCCCCGGCACTGGCTGTCAGGGCACCGACTCGCCCGTTGCCGCCCAGGGTGCCACCCGCGTTGACCGTCACCGCCGATTGCAGGCTGCCGTTGACCGCCAGCAAGCCGCCATCGACGCGGGTCGGTCCGCGGTAGCTGCTGTCACCCGTGAGCTCGAGCCAGCCGCCCCCGGACTTGACCAGGCTGCCCTGGTAGACCCGCTGCGCGGCAGCCGCGTCACGGGCCATTCCCAGGGCATAGTCGCTGCGATCCTGCTGGCTGGCACCCGCTGCCAGGCCATGCTCCCAGCCGCGATCCTTGAGGGTCTGCTGCCAGGCCTGGCGTTCCGCGGCGTCCTCGGCCTGACGCTGCGCCAGGGCCTGGTCGGAAATGCCGTTGCTCCAGGTATCGCCCTGCCCCCGCCCCAGGTTGACGTCGAACTCACCCAGCAACTGCCCGGGGCCGTGCAGCGCCCGGCCCAGGTCCGGAACGCCCCAGCCTACCCGCTCGCTGGGTCCCTGGGTCGGCGAGCCGTCGAGCTGGCGCGAGGTGGTCAGCAGCACTTGCAGGGCCTGCTGGTTGTTCAGGTAGGGATAGCGCTCCATGACCAGGGCCAAGGCCCCTGTGGCATGGGGCGCGGCCATCGAGGTGCCGTTGTAGGTGGCGTAGCCGCCACCGGGCACGGTACTGCTGATCGCCGCGCCCGGAGTCGCCAGGCACCAGTACTTGGCGATGCCGCACTGGTTGTATTTCTGCTGGTTGTTCTTGTCCAGGCCCGACACTGCCAGCCAGTGGCCTTCCAGTTCCGGCTGGAAGTACGGCAGCGCCGAGCGCACGCTGGCATTGGCATAGCCGCTGTTGCCAGCGCTGAATACGTTGATCACGCCACGGCGCGCCACATCGCCCGCAGCGTCGAGCCAGGTGTCCTGCTGGAAATGCTGGGCGTAGGCCGCGCGCAAGTCGCCGAGGGTCTGGTAGCTGACATCCTTGGGCTGGCTGCCCCAGCTGTTGTTGATGGCCCGCACCCCGGCATCCACCAAGGCATCGTAGACCGCCTTGAAATACTTGGGATCGGGGCTGGGTCCGAACAGGAACTTGTCGTTGTGGTTGGTATTGCCCACATACACCTGGGCATTGAAGGCCACGCCATGCATGCCAGCGCCATCACGGGCCGCGCCCATGGTGCCGGTGACATGGGTGCCATGGCTGTCGTTGGCACCATTGAGCACCCCGGACACACTGAAAGGGATACCGTCCAGGTACTGGCCAGTGGCGGTAACGGCGTGAAAACGTAGGGGGCTGGCTTCGGGGTGAGCGGCATCGAATCCCGAGTCCAGGGCGCCGATGCTGACGCCGGCGCCGGTGATACCGGCGGCATAGGCCTGACTCGCCTGCATGCGCTCCAGGCCCCAGTCCTGCTGGTACTCGGCCGACCGCCAGCTGGCGGGGTCGCCCGGGCGACCGGTTTCCTGATAGGCCGCCGCAGCAGACAGCGGCAGTCCGGTGGCGAACGCCAGGCACAGGGTGCCCGTCAGCGCCTTGAGCTGATCACATCTCACATCCATGTCGATGACTACTCTTGTTTTTGTTGTCGGGTCGCCCGTCCTGGGTCGACCGGTGTGTCGCTGCATTGCCTGGCCGCAAGGCCCCATCGAGCCAGAGGCGGTTTCCCGCCCCTGGCCAGGTTACTTCGGCCTCAGGCCTGGAGGCAGCCTTCGGCTGCAAGTCGTGAGCTTCTGAAATTGATTACGATATGTCAATCGGCGTTAATAAATAGCCAACAGCTGTCACAAAACACAGGCATGCGCTCCATGAGGCTCGCGCAGAGGCCGGGATCGTCTTGCGGCGTAGTTACTTGACCACCTTCAGGCTTGGACGGCCACTCGGGCGCGGCGGCTCGGGCGGACCTTGGTCATCCGGTTCCACGGCGTCGTCATCCAGGTCATCCTCGTCCTCGAGCGGCGGCTCCAGCTCGAAGACCATGCCCTGGCCGTTCTCCCGGGCGTAGATCCCGAGGATGGCGCCGACCGGCACATAGAGCGAGTGTGCCACGCCGCCGAAGCGGCCTTCGAAGCTCACCGCCTCGTTGTCCATGTGCAGGCTGCGCACGGCACTGGGGGAGATGTTCAGGACGATCTGGCCATCGCTGGCGAAACCTTGGGGCACCTGGACTGCCGGATACTCGGCATTGACCAGCATATGCGGCGTGCAATCGTTGTCGACGATCCACTCGTACAGCGCACGAACCAGATAAGGGCGACTGGAGTTCATCAACGGTTCCTCTTAAACCTTGCGCATTTCACGTTCGGCAGCAGACAGGCTCGCCTGGAAAGGCTCGCGGGCGAACTGTCGCTCCATGTAATCCAGCAGCGGCTTGGCCTGCCGTGGCAATTCGATCCCCATCACCGGCAAACGCCAGAGAATGGGCAGTAGACAGCAATCGACCAGGCTTTGCTCCTCGCTCATGAAGCAGGCCATCTCGCCGAACAGCGGGGCCACGCCGGTCAGGCTCTCGCGCAGCTCCTTGCGCGCCTGAGTGCGTGCCGCATCGCTGCTGCGCGCATCGAGCACGGTGTCGGCCAGGGCGCACCAGTCACGCTGGATGCGGTGCATCAGCAGGCGGCTGTTGCCACGGGCCACCGGGTAGACCGGCATCAGCGGCGGATGCGGGTAACGCTCCTCGAGGTACTCCATCACCACGGTCGACTCGTACAGCGCCAGGTCGCGATCGACCAGGGTCGGCAAGCTGCCGTAAGGGTTCACTTCAATCAGCTTGGGCGGCAGGCGATTGGCGTCGACATCGATGATCTGCACCGTGACGCCTTTCTCCGCGAGCACCAGGCGGACCCGATGAGAGTAATGATCAGCGGGGTCGGAATAGCAGGCTAACCTGTTGGTTGCGCCCATGTAGCGCCTCCTCGCACGGGATGCTTGTAAAACTTAAATGAAAACGCGCCCGGGGCGCCCCAGCGATATCGCTGAGGCCCCCCGGGCGCGTTCAACTACCAGAAACTACTGCGTGATCAGTGCACGTCCTTCCAGTATTCGCGCTTGAGCAAGTAGGCGAACACGAAGAAGAAAGCCAGGTACAGCAACACGTAGGTACCGATGCGCTGGCTTTCCAGTTTGACCGGGTTGGCCGAATAGGCCAGGAAGGTCACCAGGTTCTTGACCTTCTCGTCGAACTGCTCGGCCGTCAGGTTACCGGATTTCTCCTCCACGGTCAGCTGGTCGCACGCCTCATGGGTCAGCGGGCTGCCGGTCAGCGGATCGAACTGCTTCTTGCCATCGACCTCGGTCTGCACCTGCTTGCAACCGATCACCTGGTTGCCCTGCAGGCCCACCAGCACGTTGGGCATGCCGACGTTGGGGAAGACCTTGTTGTTCACCCCGTAAGGCCGCGACTTGTCCTCGTAGAAGCTGCGCAGGTAGGTGTACAGCCAGTCGCTGCCGCGCACCCGGGCGACCAGGGTCAGGTCGGGCGGCGCGGCGCCGAACCAGGTCTTGGCATCGTTCGGCTGCATGCCGATCTTCATGTGGTCGCCGATCTTGGCGCCGGTGAACACCAGGTTCTCGAGCATCAGCTCATGCGGGATCCCCAGATCGTCGGCGACGCGCTCGTAACGTTGGAACTTGGCGCTGTGGCAACCCATGCAATAGTTGGCGAAGGTGCGCGCGCCATCCTGCATCGCGGCCTTGTCGGTCAGGTCGATATCGACCTTGTCCAGCTCCAGGCCATGTTCGGCGGCGAACGACAGGCTAGGCATCAGTGCCAGCAAGCATACTGCAATCAACTTTTTCATCAGCCAGTCACCCTTTCCGGAACCGGTTTGGTCTTCTCGAGCCTTGTGTAGAACGGCATCAGCAGGAAGTAGGCGAAGTACAACACCGTGCACACCTGCGACAGCAAGGTACGCCCCGGGGTTGGCGCCAGTACGCCCAGCACGCCAAGGATGACGAAGGACACGCAGAACACCAGCAACCAGATCTTGCTCAGCCAGCCCTTGTAGCGCATGGAGCGCACGGGACTGCGGTCAAGCCAGGGCAACACGAACAGCACGGCGATCGCCGCACCCATGGCGATGACCCCGAACAGCTTGTCAGGCACCGCACGGAGAATCGCGTAGAACGGCGTGAAGTACCAAACCGGCGCGATGTGCTCAGGAGTCTTGAAGGCGTTAGCCTGTTCGAAGTTCGGTTTTTCCAGGAAGTAGCCACCCATTTCCGGGAAGAAGAACACCACCGCGCAGAACACGAAGAGGAACACCACCACGCCGACGATATCCTTGACGGTGTAGTACGGGTGGAACGGGATACCATCCAGCGGGATGCCGTTCTCGTCCTTTTTCTTCTTGATGTCCACGCCATCGGGGTTGTTCGAACCCACTTCGTGCAGCGCCAGGATGTGCAGCACCACCAGGCCGAGGATCACGATCGGCAAGGCCACCACATGCAGGGCGAAGAAGCGGTTCAGGGTGATACCGGAGATCAGGTAGTCACCGCGGATCCACTGGGTCAGGTCGTCACCGATGACCGGGATCGCGCCGAACAGCGAGATGATCACCTGGGCGCCCCAGTAGGACATCTGGCCCCACGGCAGCAGGTAGCCCATGAACGCCTCGGCCATCAGCGCCAGGTAGATCAGCATGCCGAACAGCCAGACCAGCTCGCGCGGCTTCTGGTAGGAGCCGTAGAGCAGCCCGCGGAACATGTGCAGGTAGACCACGATGAAGAACGCCGAGGCTCCGGTGGAGTGCAGGTAGCGCAGGATCCAGCCGTACTCGACGTCGCGCATGATGTACTCGACCGAGGCGAAGGCCTCTTCCGCCGAGGGGGTGAAACTCATGGTCAGCCACACGCCGGTGACGATCTGGTTGACCAGCACCAGCAGTGCCAGGGAGCCGAAGAAGTACAGGAAGTTGAAGTTCTTGGGCGCGTAATACTTGCTCAGATGGTCTTCCCACATCTTCGTCGCGGGGAAGCGCGCATCGATCCACTCCATGAACTTGCTCATCATGCGTTCTCCTGATCGACGCCGATGACGATGATTTCGTCCGACTCGTACGAGTGCGGTGGCACTGGCAGGTTGAGAGGCGCCGGCTGGGACTTGTAGACCCGGCCAGCCAGGTCGTAGTGCGAACCGTGGCACGGGCAGAAATAGCCACCGACCCATTTCGGGCCGAGGTCGGCGGGAGCGACTTCAGGGCGGAACGTCGGCGAGCAGCCCAGGTGCGTGCACAGACCGACCAGGATGAGAATCTCGGGCTTGATCGAACGAACTTGCGGATCGACGTAGGTCGGCTGCACCGACGCCTTGGATTCGGGGTCGGACAGCTCGCCGGTGATCTTTTTCAGATTACCGAGGATCTCTTCCGTTCGACGCACGATGAATACAGGTTGACCGCGCCACTCGGCCACCATCTGCTGGCCGGGCTCGACCTTGGCGATATTGACCTTCACCGGTGCCCCTGCGGCTTTCGCCTTGGCACTGGGAAACCATGACCCCACGAACGGTACCGCAGCCCCCACTGCCCCCGCTGCCCCGACCACGGATGTCGCGGCTACGAGGAAGCGGCGCCGGCCTGCGTTGACGCCGTCATTGCTCATTCAGTCCTCTCCCATCAGCTTGCTTGGCCTGCTCTAACAGGCATCTACTTAGGTATGTCTGTGGCACTAAAAATTGGCCGCAATGGTAAGGAACAAATCCACACGCTGACAAGGTGATTACCCGCTCGTCGGGCTACAACCCTCGCTTTGCTTGATCTGTGTCTATGCGACAAACGGCCACGGACTGACAGAGAGGTTAGTTCAAGACATAAAAAAAGCCCGGTTCCAAAAAGGAACCGGGCTTTTTTCGACTGCCGAAGCGGTATTAACGCTTGGAGTACTGAGGACGCTTACGCGCTTTACGCAGACCCACTTTCTTACGCTCGACTTCACGAGCGTCGCGGGTGACGTAGCCAGCACGACGCAGAGCGCCACGCAGGGTTTCGTCGTATTCCATCAGGGCGCGGGTGATGCCGTGGCGGATTGCACCGGCTTGACCGCTGACACCACCACCGGAAACGGTGACGTAGATGTCGAACTTCTCAACGGTCTCGGTCAGTTCCAGCGGCTGGCGAACAACCATGCGAGCGGTTTCGCGGCCGAAGAACACGTCCAGAGAACGGTTGTTGATGGAAATGTTGCCAGTGCCCGGACGCAGGAATACACGTGCGGTTGCGGTCTTGCGACGGCCAGTGCCGTAGTTTTGAGTCGCCGACATAATGAACTATCCCGTTAGATCTTCAGTTCTTGAGGCTGCTGAGCAGTGTGTGGGTGAGCAGCACCCGCGTACACTTTCAGCTTGCGGTACATGTCGCGACCCAGCGGGTTCTTCGGCAGCATGCCTTTGACCGCGGTTTCGATAACACGCTCAGGGGCCTTGGCGATCAACTTCTCGAAGTTGATTTCCTTGATACCGCCCGGGAAGCCGGAGTGGGAGTAGTACATCTTGTCGGAAGACTTGGCACCAGTCACACGCACTTGCTCGGCGTTGATAACGACGATGTAGTCGCCGGTGTCAACGTGAGGGGTGTATTCTGGCTTGTGCTTGCCACGCAGGCGGCTAGCGATTTCGGTAGCCAGACGACCCAGGGTCTGACCAGCGGCGTCGACTACGAACCACTCGCGCTTTACTGTTTCCGGTTTAGCAGTAAAAGTTTTCATTCTCTAAAGCCTCAGAGGCCGCCCAGCGAAAAATAGACGGCGAATCTTACTGGATAGTGCACAGCTTGCCAAGGGCAAGCGCGCAGCCGAACGCTGACGCTTTTGGGGGCTCGGGTCGGGCACGCCAATGTTCGACAAGGGTTCCCCTGCATGGTGGTGCATCACTTCCGCCACACGGAGAGGGGCCGAATTATCCAGATTGCAGGAAAAATTTCAACCTGCTTTTATGGGCCTCTTTGCCATGGAGCGTCTTCCCGATGGAATACCGCAAGCTCGGCCGTACCGACCTCAACGTCAGCGCCCTGTGCCTGGGCACCATGACCTGGGGCGAGCAGAACACCCAGGACCAGGCCTTCGCCCAGATCGCCCTGGCCAAGGCCCGCGGCATCAACTTCATCGACACCGCCGAGATGTACCCGGTGCCACCGCGCCCGGAAACCTACGCCGCCACCGAGCGCATCATCGGCAACTGGTTCGCCGCCAACGGCGACCGTGACGACTGGATCCTGGCCAGCAAGGTCGCCGGCCCCGGCAACGGCATCAGCCATATCCGCGACGGCCAGCTCAGGCACAATCGCCAGCACATCGTCGCCGCTCTGGACGAGAGCCTGAAGCGCCTGCAGACCGACCGCATCGACCTGTACCAGCTGCACTGGCCCGAGCGCAGCACCAACTTCTTCGGCAAGCTCGGCTACCAGCACCTGCCCCAGGACATCTTCACCCCGCTGGAAGAAACCCTGGAAGTGCTCGATGAACAGGTGCGCGCCGGCAAGATCCGCCATGTCGGCCTGTCCAACGAAACCCCATGGGGCACCCTGAAGTTCCTGCACCTGGCCGAGACCCGCGGCTGGCCACGGGCGGTGTCGATCCAGAACCCCTACAACCTGCTCAACCGCAGCTTCGAGGTGGGCCTGGCGGAGGTGGCGATCCGCGAGCAGTGCGGCCTGCTGGCCTATTCGCCGCTGGCCTTCGGCATGCTCTCGGGCAAGTATGAAAACGGCGCCCGCCCGGCAAATTCCCGCCTGACCCTGTTCAGCCGCTTCGCCCGCTACTCCAACCCGCAGACCGTGGCCGCCTGCAGCCGCTATGTACAGCTGGCCCGCGAGCACGGGCTGGACCCGGCGCAGATGGCGCTGGCCTTCGTGACGCGCCAGCCGTTCGTGACCAGCAACATCATCGGCGCCACCAGCCTCGAGCAGTTGCGCAGCAATATCGACAGCCAGGCGCTGAACCTGGGCGATGAGCTGCTGGCGGCGATCGAGGCGACTCATCAGGAGCAGCCTAATCCGGCGCCTTGAGCTGACGGCCCATCGCGGGGCAAGCCCGCTCCCACGAGTCTTTGCGATTAACGTGGGAGCGGGCTTGCCGCGCGATGGCGATCGTACTTTGGCGGGGTAGACACAATCGCCAAAAAATAAGACGATCCAGCCGGTGATTGACCACTCTACCCTATAAGAACAATGACAATGATGTTTACCCAACCCTCCGCGTCCTTGCGGCGCGTCAGCATCCTGGCCGTGGACAAAGTGTTCGCCTCGACACTGATGCAGGCCAAGGATTTCTTCCACCTGGCCAGCCTGCGCTACAGCAAGCAGCTGGGCCTGGGCCTGCAGCCGATGTTCGAGATCGGCCTGGTGAGCCCGGACGGCTTGCCCGTGGACAGCTTCAGCAACGTGCAGTTGCCGGTCGACAGCGGCCTGAACGACGCCGACGTGATCATCCTGCCGGCCTTCTGGGACGACTTCGACAACCTGCTGCAGCGCTACCCCCAGGTCCTGCCCTGGCTGCGCGAGCAGCATGCCCGGGGCGCGGTGCTGTGCGCCGAGGCCAGCGGCGTGTTCTGGCTGGCCGAATCCGGGCTGCTCGATGGCAAGGAGGCGACCACCTACTGGCGCTTCTTCGCCAGTTTCGCCGAGCGCTTCCCGAAGATCCGCCTGAACCAGGACAAGCACCTGACCGACGCCGACAACCTGTACTGCGCCGGCGGCACCACCTCGGCCTGCGACCTGTACATCTACCTGATCGAGCGTTTCTGCGGCGCCAACGTGGCCCGTGCCGTGGCCCGCGACATCCTCTACGAGGTGCAGCGTAGCTACACCCCGGGGCGCATGGGCTTCGGCGGCCAGAAGCTGCACCAGGACCTGATCATCCTGCAGATCCAGCACTGGCTCGAGGAACACTTCGCCGACAAGTTCCGCTTCGAGGACGTGGCCCGCAACCACGGCATGAGCATCCGCAACTTCATGCGCCGCTTCCAGAGCGCCACCGGCGACAAGCCCCTGCACTACCTGCAACGGCTACGGATCGAGACGGCCAAGGGCCTGCTGTCGAGCACGCGCAAGAGCATCAAGACCATCAGCTACGAGGTGGGGTACGACGACGCGAGCTTCTTCGCTCGGTTGTTCCGCCAGCATACCGAGCTGTCGCCGAACCAGTATCGGCAGCAGTTCATGCAGGAAGCCTGAAAATCGCCGGGGCTGCTTTGCAGCCCTATCGCGACACAAGGCCGCTCCTACAGGAGTCACGCGATCCCTGTAGGAGCGGCCTTGTGTCGCGATAGGGCCGCAAAGCGGCCCCAGATTCTTACGGCTTGTGCGCCCGCGACAGGAACTCGTGGGACTGCATCTCCAGCAACCGGCTAAGGGTCCGCTGGAACTCGAAGCTCAGGCGTCCGCCGGTATACAGGTCCTTGAGCTCCACCTCGGCCGAGATGATCAGCTTCACGTTACGGTCGTAGAACTCATCGACCATGTTGATAAAGCGCCGGGCGATGTCGTCGGTGGTCACGCCCATCTGCTCGACGTTGCTCAGCAGCACGGCGTGGAAGATCTTGCCCAATTCGATGTAGTCGTTCTGGCTGCGCGGCCCGTCGCACAGGGCGCGGAAGTCGAACCAGGCGACATCGTCGCAGGTGCGCAGGGCGTGGATCTCGCGATTTTCGATCATCAGCACGTCGTTCTCGACGGCCTGGGTGCACTCCGGGGTCAGTGCCTTGAAGCTCGCCCGCAGGCTCTCATGGGCTGCGGCGTCGAGCGGGAAGTGGTACAGCTCAGCCTGCTCCAGGTGACGCAGGCGGTAGTCGACGCCGCTGTCGACGTTCACCACGTCGGTGTACTGCTTGATCATGGCGATGGCCGGCAGGAAGCGCGCGCGCTGCAGGCCGTCCTTGTACAGGCCGTCAGGGACGATGTTGGAGGTGGCCACTAGCGACACGCCGTTCTTGAACAGCTCTTCCATCAGGGTGCCGAGGATCATCGCATCGGTAATGTCGGAGACGAAGAACTCGTCGAAGCAGATCACCTTGGCCTCTTCGCTGAAGCGCTTGGCGATGATGGTCAGCGGGTTCTTCTCGCCCTTGAGGGTCTTCATCTCCTCGTGGACGCGCTTCATGAAGCGGTGGAAGTGCGTGCGCATCTTCTGCTTGAACGGCAGTGCTTCATAGAAGGTGTCGACCAGGTAGGTCTTGCCTCGCCCTACCCCACCCCAGAAATACAGGCCCTTGACCGGCGTCTGCTCCTTCTTGCCGAACAGCTTGCCGAACATGCCCGGCTTGTTGTTCTGCGCGCGCACCAGGTCGTCGTACAGGCGCTGCAGGTGACGCACCGCAGTTTCCTGCGCCGCGTCATGGAAGAAGTCGGGACGTTTCAGATCTGCTTGATATCGTTCTAGGGGCGTCATGATTTCGTTAGCGAGGCAACAAAAAACGGGCCGTCACTGTAGCGACCGGCCCGCCTGATGGCAATGATACATGCGACCACTTGCCTCATTACCTGCACCTGTAGGAGCGGCCTTGTGCCGCGAAAGGGCCGCAAAGCGGCCCCAGCAGTTCTGCATGAACCAGAGATCTCGGGGCCGCTTCGCGCCCCTTTCGCGGCACAAGGCCGCTCCTACAGGGTAGGCATATCAGTCCTGCTGTGGCGCCAGGGCCTCGCGCAAGCTCACGATGGCTGCGTCACGGGCCTCGGCATTGTCGAACTGCGGCCCATCGGCAACCTGCTCGCCCTCCAGCCACAAGCTGAAGCTCAAGCCCTCGACCCGCACATCGGCCTCGCAACCTTGCTGCAGTTGTTTGCTCACCGCACCGGCGCTCTTGCCATCGGCGAAGCTGCGCGACAGCAGCAGTTGCTCGCCATCGGCGGCCAGCAGGCGGAAGCGGAAGCTGCCGTCTTCATCGCGGAAACTGACGAAGCGGGCGGTCTTCGCGGCCTTTTTCTTCACTTCGGCATTTGCCTGGACCACCGTGCGGAACGAACGCAGACCAACCGCTTCACGCAGCTGCTCGAGGAACGGCGTAGCGGTCTTGCGGGCCTTGGCGGCGCCAGCGAGGAGAATGTCCTCCAGGTCCGACGGGCGCGAGATCAGCTGGTGATAGTGCTCGCGCTTTTCGGCCAGCTGGCCGTCGAGCAGCTGGAACAGGCGCTGCTTGGCCTCGCCCCAGCCCAGGCCCTGCACCAGCTCTTCGCGGAATTCGGCGCATTGCGCCGGCGTGGAGAAGGCCTGGAACAGGGTGAACAGGTGCGCATTGTCCGGATCCTTGGCCTCGCCCGGCGCCTTGGAGTCGGTGACGATGCGCGAGATGGCGTCCTTCATGTCCTTGGCGCTGGTGAACAGCGGGATGGTGTTGTCGTAGCTCTTGGACATCTTGCGACCGTCCAGGCCCGGCAGGGTGGCGACACTCTCCTCGATCACCGCCTCCGGCAGGGCGAAGAAGTCCTTGCCCTGGCCGAACAGGTGGTTGAAGCGCTGGCCGATGTCACGGGCCATTTCCACGTGCTGGATCTGGTCGCGGCCGACCGGCACCTTGTTGGCGTTGAACATCAGGATGTCGGCGGCCATCAGCACCGGGTAGCTGAACAGGCCCATGGTGACGCCGGCGTCCGGGTCTTCGCCGGCCTCGACGTTCTTGTCCACCGAGGCCTTGTAGGCGTGGGCGCGGTTGAGCAGGCCCTTGGCGGCGACGCAGGTCAGCAGCCAGGTCAGCTCGGGGATCTCGGGGATGTCCGACTGACGGTAGAAGGTCACCTTGTCCGGATCCAGGCCACCGGCCAGCCAAGTGGCGGCGATTTCCAGGCGCGAGCGCTGGATGCGCTGCGGGTCGTCGCACTTGATCAGGGCGTGGTAGTCGGCCAGGAAGTAGAACGAGTCGACGCCAGGCTGCTGGCTGGCGAGGATGGCCGGGCGGATGGCGCCGGCGTAGTTGCCCAGGTGCGGGGTGCCGGTGGTGGTGATACCGGTGAGGATGCGCGTGGTCATGGGTGTTCGCTTATTCAGGCTTGGCTCAGTTCGAAAGGCGCGGCAGCAGCAGATCCTTCAGATCGGTCAGCTTGCCATGGAAGAAGTGTCCGCATTCTGCCACTTTCAGCAGCTCATGGGGGCGCGACAGGTCATTCGACCAGTCGTAGACCAGCTGCGGATCGACCACCTCGTCGGTGTCCGGCTGTACCACCGTGAGGGCGACGCGCTCGGGCAACGGGAACTGCTCGCTCAGGCGCATCACCGCCGGGGCAATCATGAACAGGTGCTGCAGGGCCACGCCCCCGGACTCCAGGCGCCCGGCCAGGCTGGCGGCGACGAAACCTCCGAAAGAGAAGCCCATCAGCACCAACGGCAGCTCGGGATGCTGCGCGCGCAGCCAGGCGGCGGCGGCTTCGGCGTCGGCCACCTCACCGGCGCCCATGTCGTGGCTGCCGGCGCTCTGGCCGACACCGCGATAGTTGAAGCGCAGGGTGACGTAGCCGGCGTCGCGGGCGGTGCGTTGCAGGGTCGACACCACCTTGTTGAGCATGGTGCCGCCCTGGACCGGGTTGGGGTGGCAGATCAGCACCGCGCCACGGGCGTCGGCCACGTCCAGGTACAAGGCTTCCAGCTGGCCGCACGGGCCATCGATGAACAAGGGTGTTTCGCGGATAAGCAAGGCACTACTCCGTGACCTCGAGGAGGGTCGACTCGTCTAGCTGAGGAAATCTGTTCTGATTTGCGATCGCTCGCGGTATACAGCGCAGGTCTGAGCCGTTAACGTAAAGCAAAGCCGTTTATAGAGGAAGGACTCGTGGAACACTCGCTCCTTGTTTGGTTGCTGCCGACCCTGGCCCTGGTTGTCGGCGTCGTCGTCGGTTTCGCGCTGGCCCGCCTGCTGCCCAACGCGGCACCGAGCAACACCCAACGCCAGCTGGATGACATCCAGCAGCGCTTCGACAATTACCAGAATGAAGTGGTGACCCACTTCAACAGCACCGCCTCGCTGGTCAAGAAACTGACCCAGAGCTACCAGGACGTCCAGGACCACCTGGCCGACGGCGCCAACCGCCTGGCCCTGGACGAGCTGACCCGTCAGCGCCTGCTGGCCGCGCTGCACTCGGAAGCCGCGCAAGGCCCGCGTGATCGCCTGACGCCGCCGAAGGACACCGCCGAGGTACCACGCGACTACGCACCCAAGGCCCCGAACTCGCCGGGCATGCTCGACGAGAGCTACGGGCTCAAGCGTTGAGTCGATGACATGAAGAAGGCCTCGAAAGAGGCCTTTTTTGTGAGCGTGATCTACCAGACATATCACTCCGTGGGAGCGGGCTTGCCCCGCGACAGGGCCAGCCCAGATCACCTCACCGATACCAGGCCGCCCCCTCCTCGCCAATCCCATACCGCGCCCTCGCCTCCCCCAGCACATCCGCCGGCAACACGCCCTGGCACACCAGCCCGTACAACGCCGCCAGCACCACCGCATGCCGATCCACCTCAAAGAACCGCCGCAGTTGCTGACGCGTATCGCTGCGCCCGAACCCATCGGTGCCCAGGGTGATGTAGGGCGCCTGCACATACTCGGCAATCAGCTGCGGCCAGGCACGCACATAGTCGCTGGCCGCAATCACCGGGGCATCACCAGGCAGGCAACGACGCACGTGGCAATCCCCCTGTTCCCCGGCCATCGCCAGGCGCTGCGCATCCCTTGCCCCACGCGCCAGCTCGCTGAAGCTGGTAACGCTGAACACTTCGCTGTCGATCTGCCAATCACTGGCCAGCAACTCGCCGGCGGCGATCACCTCGCGCAGGATGGTGCCCGAGCCCAACAAGCGCACCTGGCCACGAGGTGCCGCCGACGCATGCCGGGCAAACCGGTACATCCCTCGCAACACATCCTCGTGCACGTCCTCGGGCAAGGACGGCTGCGAATAGTTTTCATTCATCACCGCCACGTAGTGGAACTCGTCCCGCTGCTCCACCAGCATGCGCCGTGCGGCATGGTCGAGGATAACCGACAGCTCGCCGGCAAAGCACGGGTCCCAGGCGCGACAGTTGGGCACCATGGCGGCCATGACCAGGCTCGAGCCGTCCTGGTGCTGCAGCCCCTCGCCACCCAGCGTGGTACGCCCCGCGGTGGCGCCGAGCAACAGGCCGCGGGCGCGCTGGTCGGCGGCGGCCCAGATCAGGTCGCCGACCCGCTGGAAGCCGAACATCGAGTAATAGATATACACCGGCAACATCGCCTCGCCATGCACCGCGTAGGCGGTCGCCGCCGCGATCCAGGAAGAGATCGCCCCGGCCTCGGTGATGCCCTCCTCCAGCAACTGGCCGTCGCGCGCTTCCTTGTAGACCAGCAGCGAGCCGGCGTCCTCCGGCTCGTAGCGTTGCCCCTGGGGCGAGTAGATGCCGATCTGGCGGAACAGGCTGGCCATTCCGAAGGTCCGCGCTTCGTCGGCGACGATCGGCACCACCCGCGGCCCCAGCCCCGGCACCTTGAGCCAGTTGCCGAGCAGGCGCACGGCGGCCATAGTGGTGGACATTTCCTTGTCCTCGGCGCGCAGGGCGAAGCCGGCGAAGCTGTCCAGGTCCGGCACGGGCAGGCCGGCGCAGTCGCTGCGCCGCACCGGCAGCGGCCCGCCCAGTGCCTCGCGGCGCTGGCGCAAGTAGATCATCTCCGGGCTGTCGGCAGCCGGACGGTAGAAGCGCAGCTGCTCCACGTCCTCGTCCGACAGCGGCAGGTGGAAGCGGTCGCGGAAGGCCAGCAGCGCCTGCACATCGAGCTTCTTGGCCTGGTGCGCGGTCATCCGCGACTCACCGGCACTGCTCATGCCGTAGCCTTTCTTGGTCTTGGCCAGGATCACCGTCGGCCGGCCCTTGCAGGCCTTGGCCGCGGCATAGGCAGCATGCAGCTTGCGAAAATCGTGGCCACCACGCTTGAGGGCGTTAATCTCGTCGGCGCTCATGTGCGCCACCAGGCGCTGCAAGGCCGGGTTCTGCTTGAAGAAGTGCTCGAGGTTGTAGCTGCCGTCCTTGGCGCCGAGGGTCTGGAACTGCCCGTCGGGTGTCGCCGCCAGCTGGCGCAGCAGCGCATGCTCATGATCCCGGGCGAACAGCGCGTCCCACTCCGAGCCCCAGAGCACCTTGATCACGTTCCAGCCGGCGCCGCTGAACAGCGCTTCAAGCTCCTGGATGATCTGGCCGTTGCCACGCACCGGGCCGTCCAGGCGCTGCAGGTTGCAGTTAACGATGAAGGTCAGGTTGTCCAGGCCTTCGCGGGCCGCCAGGGTCAGGCCGGCGATCGATTCCGGCTCGTCCATCTCGCCATCGCCGAACACGCCCCACACATGCCGCGTCGAGGTGTCGAGCAGGCCGCGGTGCTGGAGGTAGCGCATGAACCGGGCCTGGTAGATGGCATTGAGCGGGCCGATGCCCATGGAGCCGGTGGGAAACTGCCAGAAATCGGGCATCAGCCAGGGATGAGGATAGGAGCACAGGCCGTTGCCGGCGACCTCCTGGCGGTAGTTGGCCAGTTGCGCCTCGCTCAGGCGCCCCTCGAGGAAGGCGCGGGCATAAATGCCCGGCGCCGAGTGCGGCTGGAAGAACACCAGATCGCCACTGCGCTGCGCGTCGCCGCCCTCGCCCCGGAAGAAATGCTGGAAACCGACCTCGAAGATTTCCGCCGCCGAGGCATAGCTGGCGATATGCCCGCCCAGCTCGCCGTAGGCATGGTTGGCCCGCACCACCATGGCCAGGGCGTTCCAGCGCAGGATGCCGGTGATTCGCTCGTCCAGTTCCAGGTCGCCCGGATAGTTGCCCTGCTGCTCCACCGGCAAGGTGTTGCGGTAGGCCGAGAAGGCCTGGGCCTCACGCTCCAGGCCCAGCTCCAGGGCATGAGCCTGCAGGCGCTGCAGCAGGTAGCGCGCCCGTGCCGGGCCGCAGTGGGCCAGGGTCGAGGACAGGGCCTCGCACCACTCGGCGGTTTCCCCGGGGTCACTGTCCAGGGCGGCTTCCAGGGCCGTCAACGGCTCGTTCGGGTTCATCATCGCTACCATCGCGCAGGCCTCGTCCGTGGCGGTTCAGGCGCAGGCCCTCAGGGCCTGGGCAATGTCGGCAAGCAGGTCGTCGATGTCTTCCAGCCCCACCGACAGGCGCACCAGCCCTTCCGAGATGCCATGCTCGGCACGCTCCTGCTGGGTATAGCTGGAGTGGGTCATGCTCGCCGGGTGCTGGGCCAGCGACTCGGCATCGCCCAGGCTCACAGCGCGACTGAACAGCTGCATGGCGTTCATGAAGCGACGGCCGGCCTCGATCCCGCCCTTGAGTTCGAAGGCGATCATGCCGCCCGGCAGGCGCATCTGCCGCTGGGCCAGCGCGTACTGCGGGAAGGATGGCAGGCCCGGGTAGTGCAGCAGCTCGACCTGTGATTGTTCGGCGAGGAACTCGGCCACCTGCTGGGCATTGGCGCAGTGGCGGTCCATGCGCAGGGCCAGGGTCTTGAGGCCGCGCATCAGCAGCGCCGCGTCATGGGGCGACAAGACCGCGCCGGTCATGTCCTTGAGCCCTTCCAGGCGGATGCGGTCGACCAACGCCTTGCGCCCGACCACCAGCCCGGCGGTGATGTCGCCATGCCCGGACAGGTACTTGGTGGCCGAATGCACCACCAGGTCCACGCCCAATTCCAGCGGGCGTTGCAGGTAGGGCGTGCAGTAGGTGTTGTCGACCACGATGCTCAGGTCGTGGCCGCGGGCGGCATCGACCACCGCGGCGATATCCACCAGCTGCATGTTGGGGTTGGCCGGGGTTTCGAAATAGATCATCCGCGTCTTCGGCGTGATCGCGGCCCGCAGCGCCGGGATGTCGTTGAGGTCAACATGGCGGATCTTCACGCCGAACTCGCCGATGCCGTGGTGCAGGTAGGCGAAGGTGCAGCCGTACAGGGTGCTGCCGACGATCAGCTCGTCACCGGGGCGTAGCAGGGTCCATAGCGTGGCGGTGATGGCACCCATGCCCGAGGCCAGCGCCAGCCCGGCCTCGCCCCCTTCCAGGGAGGCCATGCGCTGCTCGAGCAGTGCCAGGGTCGGATTGGAAATGCGGCTATAGAAATGCCCCGGTTCTTCGCCTGCAAAGCAGGCGGCGCCGTACTCGACGGTGGGGAAGGCATAGGTGGCGGTCTGGTACACCGGCGGCACCAGGGCGCCGCCGTGGGACAGCGGGTCATAGCCATGGTGGATGGCCCGCGTGGAGAAACCGGTGTTCTTGTTGGAGTCGCGCATGGCAACAGCCTCTTGTGGTTTGTTATAAGCTTATGCCACCAAGCTGCCGCGCTTTTTCCAAACTTGCCCACGCAATTGCGCAAGTTTTGAAAGAAAAACAACAAAAACAGAACCAGGAGGGCAAGATATGCCTTCAGCTCTTGACCGTACCGACCGCGCCCTGCTCGCCGCCCTGCAGGACAACGCCCGCCTGACCGTTTCCGAACTCGCCGACCAGGTCGCCCTGACCACTTCGCCCTGCTGGCGGCGGGTGAAGTTGTTGGAGGACAACGGCTACATCACCGGCTACCAGGCCATTCTTTCGCCCAAGTCGCTGGGCTTCGGGGTGACCGCGTTCGTCAGCATCATGATGGACTCGCATACCAAGGAGATGGCCCTGGCGTTCGAGCAGCGGCTGATGGAGATTCCCGAGATCGTCGCCTGCCACAACATCTCCGGGCGCTATGACTTTTTGCTGGAGATCCTGGCGCGGGACCTGGAGTCGTTCGGCGAATTCACCCGGGAGGTGCTGCAGCGGTTGCCGGGAGTGAAGGAGATCTATTCGAGCTTTTCGTACAAAGCGGTGAAGGAGCGGCGGGTGATTCCCGTTACCGAGAAACATATCTAGCAAGCCGGGGGCGCGCTGCGCCCCATTCGCGGCACAAGGCCGCTCCTATAGGGGACCGCGCAGTCCTGTAGGAGCGGCCTTGTGCCGCGAAAGGGCTGCACAGCAGCCCCAGCTCTCCCGATCCAAACAAAAAACCCCGCCGAAGCGGGGTTTCTCAGATCACGCGAACACTCAGATCGCGCCACGCTGACGCAGCACATCCAGCACCAGCTTCACACCTTCATCGACACTGACCGACTGGGTGTCGATCACCAGGTCCGCATCCAGCGGCACGTCGAACGGGAAGCTCTCACCCGGGATGTTGTCGCCACCGGCCGCGTACAGCCCCTGCGGATCACGCTCACGGCACACCAGCGGCGACGCCTGGACGTAGACGGTGACCAGACGCTCCTTGCCGATCAGCGCCCTGGCCTGCTCGCGGCCCTCGGCATCCGGGGCAACGAACGCGGCCAGGGTCAGCAGGCCGGCTTCGTTGAACTGGCGCGCCACATGGGCGGCGCGGCGCCAGTTCTCGGTGCGACCGGCGCGGTCCTGCGGCAGGCCCTTGTTCAGGTCGTGGCGCAGGTTCTGGCCATCGAGCACGTAGACCGCACGGCCCATGTCGAACAGCTTGCGCTCCACGGCGTAGGCCAGGGTGCTCTTGCCAGCGCCGGACAGGCCGCTGAACAGCACGGTGGCCGGCTGCTGGCCGAAGCGCAGGGCACGCTCCTCGGTGGACACATGGGCCAGCTTGCCGTGCTGGCCAGTGCTGCCGTGCGGCAGTACCGGCGGGGCGATGATCATGCCGGCGCCGACGGTGCCGTTGGTCAGGCGGTCGATGACGATGAACGCGCCGGTGGTGCGGTTGCTCTCGTAGCCGTCCAGGGCAATGGCGCTGTCCAGCGCGACCTTGACCCGGCCGATCTCGTTGAGCTGCAGCGCGCTGGCGGCGCCCTGCTCCAGGGTATTCACATCGACCTTGTGGGTAATGCTGGCAATCGAGCCCGGCACGTAGCTGGTGGCGCGCTTGATGTCGTACTTCTTGCCCGGGAGCATCGGCTCCTCGGCCATCCACACCAGCATGGCGTCGAACTGGTCGGTCACAGCCGGAACATTGTCGGCATGCACCAGCAGGTCGCCACGGGAGATGTCGATCTCGTCTTCCATGGTCAGGGTCACGGCCTGGCCGGGGCCGGCGTTCTCCAGCTCGCCTTCGTAGGTGACGATGGACTTGACCCGGCTGCTCTTGCCCGACGGCAGCACGACGATCTCGTCACCCTTGTGCACCACGCCACCGGCGATGGTGCCGGCGAAGCCACGGAAGTTCAGGTTCGGACGGTTGACGTACTGCACCGGGAAACGCAGGTCGGTGACGTTGCGGTCGGCGGCGATCTCGACGGTCTCGAGGATCTCCATCAGCGCCGGGCCCGTGTACCACGGCGAACGCTCGCTGCGGTTGACCACGTTGTCGCCCTTGAGCGCCGACATCGGCACGAAGTGCAGGCTGCTCGGCTTGAGGTTGATGCCCTCGGCGAACTTCAGGTAGTCGGCCTTGATCGACTCGAAGACCTGCTCGTCGAAGCCCTTGAGGTCCATCTTGTTGACCGCGACGACGATGTGCTTGATGCCCAGCAACGAGGCGATGTAGCTGTGCCGGCGGGTCTGGGTCTGCACGCCGTAGCGGGCATCGACCAGGATGATCGCCAGGTCGCAGGTGGACGCGCCGGTGGCCATGTTGCGGGTGTACTGCTCGTGGCCCGGGGTGTCGGCAATGATGAACTTGCGCTTGGCGGTGGAGAAGTAGCGGTAGGCGACATCGATGGTGATGCCCTGCTCGCGCTCGGCCTGAAGACCGTCCACCAGCAGCGCCAGGTCGACTTCCTCGCCGGTGGTGCCGGACTTTTTCGAGTCGCGGGTGATGGCCTCGAGGTGATCCTCGTAGATCATCTTCGAATCGTGCAGCAGGCGCCCGATCAGGGTGCTCTTGCCGTCGTCCACGTTACCGCAGGTCAGGAAGCGCAGCAGTTCTTTACGCTCGTGCTGGGCCAGGTAGGCGAGGATGTCCTCGCTGATCAAATCGGATTGGTGCGACATGAGGAAACCCTGAAATTAGAAGTAGCCTTGGCGTTTTTTGTCTTCCATGGAACCGGCGCCATCGTGGTCGATGACACGGCCCTGGCGCTCGGACGTTCGGGTCAGGAGCATTTCCTGGATGATGTCCGTCAGGGTCTCGGCTTCAGACTCGACCGCGCCCGTCAGCGGGTAGCAGCCCAGGGTACGGAAACGCACTTTCTTCTTGACGATGCGCGCCTTCTCCTCGTCGCTCAGGTGCTCGAGGATGCGCTCGTCGTCGATCATGATCAGGGTGCCGTTCTTCTCGATCACTTCGCGCTCGGCGGCGAAGTACAGCGGCACGATCGGGATGCCTTCGAGGTAGATGTACTGCCAGATGTCCAGCTCGGTCCAGTTCGACAGCGGGAACACGCGGATCGACTCGCCCTTGTTGACCTTGCCGTTGTAGATGTTCCACAGCTCCGGGCGCTGGTTCTTCGGGTCCCAACGGTGCTTGCTGTCACGGAACGAGTAGACACGCTCTTTCGCCCGCGACTTCTCTTCGTCGCGGCGCGCGCCACCGAAGGCGGCGTCGAAGCCATGCTTGTCCAGCGCCTGCTTCAGGCCCTGGGTCTTCATGATGTCGGTGTGCTTGGAGCTGCCATGGGTGAACGGGTTGATGCCCTGCGCCACACCCTCGGGGTTGACGTGGGTGATCAGCTCCAGGCCCATCTCTTCGACCATCTTGTCGCGGAAGCGGTACATCTCCTGGAACTTCCACTGGGTGTCGACGTGCATCACCGGGAACGGCAGCTTGCCCGGGAAGAACGCCTTGCGCGCCAGGTGCAGCATGACCGCGGAATCCTTGCCGATCGAGTACAGCATCACCGGGTTGTCGAACTCGGCGGCCACCTCGCGGATGATGTGGATGCTCTCCGCCTCCAGCTGTTTCAAGTGCGTCAGATTGTCGACCATGGCTACTCACGAAAAACGATCTTATGGACGGCCTGCGGGCCGTGTTCGAGCGAGCCACTTTATCACAGCGCCTGATTCTATTTAGGAGGCTGCCTAGATCGAAACAATCTAACGATATGACTGGGGGTTTGGGTCATGCGAGGTCCCTGTAGGAGCGGCCTTGTGTCGCGAAAGGGCTGCAAAGCAGCCCCGGCGATCTATGCATCAACGCTGAAATCCTGGGGCTGCTGCGCAGCCCTTTCGCGACACAAGGCCGCTCCTACAGGAAAGCGTATCCGCCGCTTGCGGTGGATCAGATCGGATTCGGGCAATCGATGAACAGGTGCTCGACCGCGAACCGCCGCGCCAGGTAATCCCCCAGCGCCTGCACGCCATAGCGTTCGGTGGCGTGGTGCCCGGCGGCGATGAAGCTCACGCCGTTCTCGCGGGCACTGTGGAAGGTCTGCTCGGACGCCTCGCCACTGATGAACAGGTCGACCCCGGCGGCGATGGCGGTGTCGATGTAGCCCTGCCCGCCGCCGGTGCACCAACCAACCCGACGGATCATCTGCTCACCCTCGACGACCAACGGCTCGCGCCCCAGCGCCTCGCGTACCCGACGGGCGAAATCCCGCGCCGACACAGGTTCCGCCAGCGAACCGACCAGGCCGACCACCTTGGGATTGTTCGGGTCCAGCGGGCCCTCGACGGTGATGTCCAGCTGGCGCGCCAGTTGCACGTTGTTGCCCACTTCCGGGTGCACGTCCAGCGGCAGGTGGAAGGCCAGCAGGCTGATGTCGTGCTTGAGCAGGGTCTTCAGGCGCCGCTGCTTGATCCCGGTGATGCACGGTTTTTCGCCCTTCCAGAAGTAGCCATGGTGCACCAGCACCAGGTCGGCCTCGGCCTCGACCGCCGCGTCCAGCAGCGCCTGGCTGGCGGTCACGCCGCTGACGATGCGGCTGACCTGGGGGCGGCCCTCGACCTGCAGGCCGTTGGGGCAGTAGTCCTGGATCTTCGCGCTGCTCAGGTAGCGCTCGGCTTCCTCGACCAGGGTATTGAGGGCGACGGCCATGAAAAATCTCCTCGAATTCGGCGTTGCGACAGGGCGCGAGGCCCTATAATGGCCGCCATTATGGGCCGTCGCCGGTTTCGGGGGAACCGGCGACAGTCGTCTGGGGGATCCAAGCCATCGCTGATCGTTGTGTTCACGTGTATGATCGCGCGCGCTCGCCCCGGGCCGAACTGACATGGCCCCCGCCCTACTCCCAGGATTCATTCATGTTCAAGGCTCTGCGTTACTTCGGCTGGCCCCTGCTCACCGGCGTGCTGATCGCCATCCTGATCATCCAGCGCTTCCCGCAATGGGTCGGCCTGCCCAGCCAGGACGTCAACCTGCAGCAGGCCCCACAAACCACGAAGATCATGCAGGGCCCGGTGTCCTACGCCGATGCCGTGACCCTCGCCGCGCCCGCAGTGGTCAACCTGTACACCACCAAGGTGGTGAACAAGAGCGCCCACCCGCTGTTCGAAGACCCGCAGTTCCGCCGCTTCTTCGGCGACAACCTGCCCAAGCAGCGGCGCTGGGAGTCGAGCCTGGGCTCGGCGGTGATCATGAGCCCGGAAGGCTACCTGCTGACCAACAACCACGTCACCAGCGGCGCCGACCAGATCGTCGTGGCCCTCAAGGACGGCCGCGAGACCCTCGCCCGGGTGATCGGCAGCGACCCGGAGACCGACCTGGCGGTGCTGAAGATCGACCTCAAGAGCCTGCCGGCGATCACCATCGGCCGCTCCGACAACATCCACATCGGTGACGTGACCCTGGCCATCGGCAACCCGTTCGGCGTCGGCCAGACCGTGACCATGGGCATCATCAGCGCCACCGGCCGCAACCAGCTGGGCCTGAACAACTACGAAGACTTCATCCAGACCGACGCGGCGATCAACCCGGGCAACTCCGGCGGCGCGCTGGTGGATGCCAACGGCAACCTGGTGGGTATCAACACGGCGATCTTCTCCAAGTCCGGCGGTTCCCAGGGCATCGGCTTCGCCATTCCGGTCAAGCTGGCGCTGGAGGTGATGAAGTCGATCGTCGAGCACGGCCAGGTGATCCGTGGCTGGCTGGGCATCGAGGTGCAGCCACTGAGCCAGGAGCTGGCCGAATCGTTCGGCATGCAGGGCCGCCCGGGGATCGTCGTGGCGGGCATCTTCCGCGATGGCCCGGCGGCGCGCGCGGGGCTGCAGCTGGGTGACGTGATCCTGAGCATCAATGGCGAGCCAGCCGGTGACGGGCGCAAATCGATGAACCAGGTGGCGCGGATCAAGCCCAACGAGAAGATCACCATCGAGGTGGTGCGCAATGGGCAGCAGCTGAAGCTGGTGGCCGAGGTGGGGCTGCGACCGCCGCCGGCGCCGGTGGCCACGAAGGAAGAGAAGTAAACCAGCACATGCGCGATCCCTGTAGGAGCGGCCTTGCGTCGCGATGGGGCGCGTAAGCGGCCCCAGGTTTTCAGCTTCGCAGCACATATCCCCGGGGCCGCTACGCGGCCCATCGCGACGCAAGGCCGCTCCTACAGGGGCCGCGTCAGCCGCCCCGGTGGGGCGGCCCCGATTGCATCAATGCAGGATCTGGCTCAGGAACAGCTTGGTCCGATCACTGCGCGGCCGGTCGAAGAAGTCATCCGGCGCGGCCTGCTCGACGATCTCCCCCTTGTCCATGAAGATCACCCGGTTCGCCACGGTGCGGGCAAAGCCCATCTCGTGGGTCACGCAGAGCATGGTCATGCCGTCTTCGGCCAGACTCACCATGGTGTCGAGCACCTCCTTGACCATCTCCGGGTCCAGCGCAGAAGTCGGCTCGTCGAACAGCATGATCTTCGGCTTCATGCACAGCGCCCGGGCAATCGCCACCCGCTGCTGCTGACCACCGGACAACTGCCCCGGGTACTTGTGCGCCTGCTCCGGAATGCGCACGCGCTCGAGGAAGTGCATGGCGATTTCCTCGGCCTTGCGCCGCGGCAGCTTGCGCACCCACATCGGCGCCAGGGTGCAGTTCTCCAGGATAGTCAGGTGCGGGAACAGGTTGAAGTGCTGGAACACCATGCCCACCTCGCGGCGGATCGCCTCGATCTGCTTGAGGTCGTTGGTCAGCTCCACGCCATCGACGACGATGCGCCCCTGCTGGTGCTCCTCCAGCCGGTTGAGGCAGCGGATGGTGGTCGACTTGCCCGAGCCGGACGGCCCGCACAGGACGATGCGCTCGCCCTGGCGCACGTTCAGGTTGATGTCCTTGAGCACATGGAACTGGCCGTACCACTTGTTCACGCCCTGCATCTGGATGATGCCTTCGGGGCCGGCAGGCTGCTTGATCGCTTCACTCATTTCGAAACTCCTAACGCTTGTGGCCAGTGTCCAGCTTGCGCTCCAGGTGCATGGAGTAGCGGGACATACCGAAACAGAAAATCCAGAACACCAGGGCGGCGAACACATAGCCCTCGGTGGCCATGCCCAGCCAGGCCGGGTCAGCCGCCGCCTGCTTGACGCTGTTGAGCAGGTCGAACAGGCCGATGATGATTACCAGGCTGGTGTCCTTGAACAGGGCGATGAAGGTGTTGACGATGCCGGGGATCACCAGCTTGAGCGCCTGGGGCAGGATCACCAGGCCCATCGCCCGCCAGTAGCCCAGGCCCATGGCCGCGGCGGCTTCGTACTGGCCCTTGGGGATGGCCTGCAGGCCGCCACGCACCACCTCGGCGATGTACGCCGACTGGAACAGGATCACGCCGATCATCGCCCGCAGCAGCTTGTCGAAGCTCATGCCCTCGGGCAGGAACAGCGGCAGCATCACCGACGACATGAACAGCACGGTGATCAGCGGCACGCCGCGCCAGAACTCGATGAAGGTCACGCAGACCACCTTCACCGCCGGCATGTTCGAGCGACGCCCCAGCGCCAGCAGGATGCCCAGCGGCAAGGCGCCGACGATACCGACCGTGGCGATCACCAGGGTCAGCATCAGGCCGCCCCACTGGCTGGTGGGCACCGTGTCCAGGCCCAGCGCGCCGCCGTGCAGCAGGATGTAGGCGAGGATCGGGTACAGCACCAGGAAGCCCAGACCGTACACCGCCTTGCGCGGGAAGCGCTTGATGAACAGCGGTGCGGCACCGAGCACGGCGAGCCACACGGTCAGGTCGACGCGCCAGCGCAGTTCCGCCGGGTAGTAGCCGTACATGAACTGGCCGAAGCGCTGCTGGATGAACACCCAGCAGGCGCCCTCCTTGGTGCAGTCGGCGCGGGTGGTGCCGACCCAGTTGGCGTCGATGAACGCCCACTGCACCAGCGGTGGCACGATCAGCCAGACTAGGTACAGGGCGAACAATGTCAGCAGGGTGTTGAGCCAGCTGGAGAACAGGTTGGACCGCATCCAGGCGAGCACGCCAACGGTCTTCACCGGTGGCGGCATGTCGGGTTTGAAAACATGGGCTGTCACGGAAGTACCCTCACCGCTCGATCAGCGCAATGCGCTTGTTGTACCAGTTCATCAGCAGCGAAATGCTGATGCTGATGGCGAGATAGACGCTCATGGTGATGGCGATCACCTCGATGGCCTGGCCGGTCTGGTTGAGCACGGTACCGGCGAACAGCGAGACCATCTCCGGGTAGCCGATACCGGCGGCCAGCGACGAGTTCTTCGCCAGGTTCAGGTACTGGCTGGTCAGCGGCGGAATGATCACCCGCAAGGCCTGGGGAATGATCACCTTGCGCAGCGTCGGGCCTTCACGCAGGCCCAGCGAACGGGCCGCCTCGGTTTGGCCATGGCTGACCGAACGGATGCCGGAACGCACGATCTCGGCGATGAACGCCGCGGTGTAGATGGTCAGCGCCAGGGTCAGCGCCAGCAGCTCGGGGATCAGCACCCAGCCACCGACGAAGTTGAAGCCCTTGAGCTGCGGCACCTCCCAGTGCACCGGGCTGCCGAACAGCAGCGCGCAGACGCCGGGGATGCCGATGAACAGCAGCAGGCCGACCCAGAACTTGTGGAACGGCTCGCCGGTTTCGTCGAAACGCTTGTTGGCGAAACGCACCATCACCACGATGGCGACGATCGCCAGCGCCAGCGCGATGACGAACGGCCAGAAGCCCTCGGCCATCGAGGCGCCGGGCATGTTCAGGCCGCGATTGCTGATGAAGAAGGTGTCGTCGATGTTGATGCTGCCCCGCGGCCCCGGCAGGGTCAGGAACACGGCGAAGTACCAGAACAGGATCTGCAGCAGCGGCGGAATGTTGCGGAAGGTCTCCACGTACACCGTCGCCAGCTTGTTGATCATCCAGTTCGGCGACAGCCGCGCCACGCCGATGATGAAGCCCAGCAGTGTCGCCAGGATGATGCCGATGAAGGTCACCAGCAGGGTGTTGAGCAGGCCGATGACGAACACCCGGGCGTAGCTGTCCGATTCCACGTAGGGGATCAGGTGCTGGGCGATGCCGAAGCCGGCGCTGCGCTCGAGGAAATCGAAGCCCGAGGTGATGCCCCGGTGCTGCAGGTTGGTCTGCGTATTGTGGAACAGGTACCAGCCCAGGCCCACCACGAAGAGCACCGTGAGGATCTGGAACAGCCACGCGCGCACACGTGGATCACTAAGGGAAAACCCTTTCCGTGCGCCGATTTGATTTTGCATGAAGTGCCCCGAAAAGAAGGGAGTCGAACGACCTGCGGCGGCTGGATGCCGCCGCAGGGTGCAGGCATCAGCGCACTGGCGGTGCGTACTGGATGCCGCCGTTGTTCCACAGGGCGTTCAAGCCGCGGTCGATCTGCAGCGGGGTTTCCTTGCCCAGGTTCTTCTCGAACACTTCACCGTAGTTGCCGACCTGCTTGACGATCTGTACGACCCAGTCCTTAGGCAGCTTCAAGTCCTTGCCATACTCGCCGTCGGCGCCGAGCATACGGGCGACGTCGGGATTCTTGGTGGCTTTGGCTTCGGCCTCGACGTTCTTCGAAGTGATGCCCATCTCTTCGGCATTGAGCATGGCGAACAGGGTCCACTTGACGATGCTGAACCACTCTTCGTCGCCTTTACGCACCACCGGGCCCAATGGCTCCTTGGAGATGGTTTCCGGCAGTACCACGTAGTCGGCCGGCGCGGCCAGCTTGGAGCGCTGCGCGTAGAGCTGCGACTTGTCGGAGGTCAGCACGTCGCAACGGCCCGACTCCAGCGACTTGGCGCTCTCGTCGGAGGTGTCGAAGGTAATCGGGGTGTACTTCAGCCCATTGGCGCGGAAGTAGTCAGAAACGTTCAGCTCGGTAGTGGTGCCGGCCTGGATGCAGATGGTCGCACCATCGAGTTCCTTGGCGCTGGACACGCCGAGCTTCTTGTTGACCAGGAAACCGATGCCGTCGTAGTAGGTGACACCGGCGAACACCAGGCCCATGCCGGCATCGCGCGAGCTGGTCCAGGTGGTGTTGCGCGACAGCACGTCGACTTCGCCGGACTGCAGCGCGGTGAAGCGCTCCTTGGCGTTGAGCTGGCTGAACTTGACCTTCTTCGCGTCGCCGAATACCGCAGCGGCTACGGCGCGGCACACATCGGCGTCGATACCGACGATGTTGCCCTTGGCGTCAGGGACGGAGAATCCTGGAAGACCATCGCTCACGCCACACTGGACGAAGCCCTTCTTCTGCACCGCGTCGAGGGTGGCGCCGGCCTGGGCGAAGCTGGTGGCGCCCAGCGCGGCGGCGGCGGTCAGGACGGCCAGGGTGGTTTTCAACATCTTCATCAACAACCTCCAAATCGCTCTTGTTGTATGAGCCGGAATTGCACCGCACCCTTATGAGGCGCATCCGACCCCTTGTTGGCTTGTTTTTGGGTCAATTGGCGCAATGGGCTGTTCTGTGACAGCCTTCTATCCACACGAGGGGTGTTACCGTCAGCGGTTCACCCCTACGCATAACTGATACATAGCAAAGGCCGTACCACAGTCGAGGGCTTAAGCGATTAAGCGGGCGTCAAGTAGGAAAAGTTGTAGAGTTGCGACATTCTTTTCTGGCATTAACCGTCATCGCCTTCTTTTTACGCACTCAATCCGTACGCACGCACTCTTTCGGAGCAGTCATGACCCAGCCGTTAATCCTCGAACCCCAGAAACCCGCCGACGCCTGTGTGATCTGGTTGCACGGCCTGGGGGCCGACCGTTACGACTTCCTACCGGTGGCCGAATTTCTCCAGGAACGCCTGCTCAGTACGCGTTTCGTCATGCCCCAGGCGCCTACCCGCGCGGTGACCATCAACGGTGGCTACCAGATGCCCAGCTGGTATGACATCAAGGCCATGACCCCGGCGCGAGCCATCGACGAAGCGCAGCTGGAAGAATCCGCTGACCAGGTCATCGCCTTGATCAAGGACGAGCAGGCCAAGGGCATCAGCCTGTCGCGCATATTCCTCGCCGGTTTCTCCCAGGGCGGCGCGGTGGTGCTGCACACCGCCTATATAAAGTGGCAGGAAGCCCTGGGCGGGGTGATCGCCCTGTCCACCTACGCACCGACCTTCACCGACAGCCAGCAGTTGAGCGCCTGCCAACAGCGCACCCCGGCCCTGTGCCTGCACGGCGTGCACGACCCGGTGGTGATCCCGTCGATGGGCCGCACCGCGTTCGAGTACCTCAACACCTGGGGTGTCGCCGCCCGCTGGTACGAGTACCCGATGGAGCACGAAGTGGTGGTCGAGGAGCTCAACGACATCCATGAATGGCTGAGCCGCCAGCTGCAGTAACCCTGTAGCCCGCCATGCATTGCACTACGCCGCGCCCGATTCTTGCATTACACTGCCCGGCGTACATTCCTTAACCAGTTGACGAGACGACCGTGCTCAAGGCACTCAAGAAAATATTCGCCAAGGGAGACGCCGCGCCGCAGGCCGCCGAGCCCGTCGCCGTGACCCCGCCCGCGCCGGCCGCGCAACCGCCTGTCGAGAAGGCGCCAGCGCGCCAGCATGCCAAGCCCAGGGCCGCGGCAAAACCACAGGCCGAGCCCCAACCCGCCGAACAGCCGCGCGCCGAGCAGCCCGCCCGGGACAAGCCGCGCCGCGAACGCAAGCCCAAGCCCCAGGCCAGCCTGTGGAAGCCCGAGGACTTCGTGGTAGAGCCGCAGGAGGGCAAGACCCGCTTCCACGACTTCAAGCTCTCCAATGAGCTGATGCACGCCATCCACGACCTCGGCTTCCCCTACTGCACGCCGATCCAGGCCCAGGTCCTGGGCCACACCCTGCGTGGCCAGGACGCCATCGGCCGGGCCCAGACCGGCACCGGCAAGACCGCCGCGTTCCTGATCTCGATCATCTCGCAGCTGCAGCAGGTGCCGCCGCCCAAGGAGCGCTACATGGGCGAGCCGCGGGCGCTGATCATCGCCCCGACCCGCGAGCTGGTGGTGCAGATCGCCAAGGATGCCCAGGCCCTGACCAAGTACAGCGGCCTGAACGTGATGAGCTTCGTCGGCGGCATGGACTTCGACAAGCAGCTGAAATCGCTGGAAGCCCGCCACTGCGACATCCTGGTGGCCACCCCCGGCCGCCTGCTGGACTTCAACCAGCGCGGCGAGGTGCACCTGGACATGGTCGAAGTGCTGGTGCTGGACGAGGCCGACCGCATGCTCGACATGGGCTTCATCCCCCAGGTCCGCCAGATCATCCGCCAGACCCCGCCGAAGAGCGAGCGCCAGACCCTGCTGTTCTCCGCCACCTTCACCGACGACGTGATGAACCTGGCCAAGCAGTGGACCACCGACCCGGCCATCGTCGAGATCGAGCCGGAGAACGTGGCCAGCGAGACCGTCGAGCAGCACGTCTATGCCGTGGCCGGCAGCGACAAGTACAAGCTGCTGTACAACCTGGTCACGCAGAACAAGTGGGAACGGGTGATGGTGTTTGCCAACCGCAAGGACGAAGTGCGGCGCATCGAGGAGAAACTGGTGCGCGACGGCATCAACGCCGCCCAATTGTCGGGTGACGTGCCGCAGCACAAGCGCATCCGCACCCTGGAGAACTTCCGCGAGGGGCGCATCAGCGTGCTGGTGGCCACCGACGTGGCCGGGCGTGGCATTCATATCGACGGCATCAGCCATGTGATCAACTTCACCCTGCCGGAAGATCCGGACGACTACGTGCACCGCATCGGCCGTACCGGTCGTGCGGGCAGCAGCGGTGTGTCGATCAGCTTTGCCGGTGAGGACGATTCGTACCAGCTGCCGGCGATCGAGGAGCTGCTGGGGCGCAAGATCAAGTGCGAGATGCCGCCGGACGAGCTGTTGAAGCCGGTGCCGCGCAAGCATCATTGATCCTCAAGGCCGCTTACCTCCCTGTAGGAGCGGCCTTGCGCCGCGAAAGGGCCGCGCAGCGGCCCATGGATCTCAGCATCGAGCAGATATTGCCGGGGCCGCTTTGCGGCCCTTTCGCGGCACAAGGCCGCTCCTACAGAAAGCGACCTTTCCCTAGGACTCCCAACGTCCCGCCGCATCCTGATCACTCTGCTTCCCCTCCACCCAGCGCGGCCCTTCCCGGGTGTTCTCCTTCTTCCAGAACGGCGCCCGGGTCTTCAGGTAATCCATGATGAAGTTGCAGGCATCGAACGCCGCCTGGCGGTGCGCGCTGGCCACGCCGACGAAGACGATCGGCTCGCCCGGCTCCAGGGCGCCGATGCGGTGCAGCACCTCGACCTTGAGCAACGGCCAGCGCTGCTCGGCCTCGACCACGATCTTGGCCAGGGCCTTCTCGGTCATCCCCGGGTAGTGCTCGAGGAACATCCCGGCCACGTCCAGGCCATCGTTGAAGTCGCGCACGTAGCCGACGAAGCCGACCACCGCGCCCACGCCGACATTGGCGGCATGCATGGCGTTGACCTCGACGCCCGGGTCGAAGGCCGCCTGCTGAACACGTACGGCCACGATCAACCTCCAGTCACGGGTGGGAAGAACGCAATCTCGTCACCCTCTTCCAATGGCTCATCGAGCCGACACAGCTCTTCGTTGCGGGCGCACATCAGGTTCTGCTCGGCCAGCACCGCGTAGTGCCCACCCTTGCCCACCAAGGCCTGGCGCACATCGTCCAGCACCTTGAAGTCGCCTTCCAGTCGCTCGGCGTCGACGCCCAGCAACTCACGGTAGCGGGCGAAATACATGACCTTGACCTTCATCACCCCTCCACCTTGTAGTGGCCGCTCTTGCCGCCGGTCTTCTCCAGCAGGCGCACCTGCTCGATGACCATGCCCTTGTCCACCGCCTTGCACATGTCGTAGATGGTCAGCGCGGCAACGCTGGCGGCGGTCAGGGCTTCCATCTCGACGCCGGTCTGCCCGGCCAGCTTGCAGCGGGCGACGATATGCACCACGTCCTCGCCTTCGGCGGCCAGTTCGACCTTGACGCCGGTGAGCATCAGCGGATGGCACAGCGGGATCAGGTCGCTGGTCTTCTTCGCCGCCTGGATACCGGCAATGCGCGCCACGGCGAACACGTCGCCCTTGGGATGTTGGCCATCGACGATCATGCGCAGGGTGTCCGGCAACATGCGCACCCGTGCCTCGGCAATCGCCTCGCGGGCGGTCACGGCCTTTTCAGTGACGTCGACCATGTTGGCGCGCCCCTGGGAATCAAGATGAGTCAGCACTGCTCTGCTCCTGGGTAGGGAATACAGAGTGTAAACCTGCAGGTCAGCTTTGAGCAGAGGGCAGATCAGCGCATCGCGGGGCAAGTCCGCTCCCACGACGAATCGTGGGAGCGGGCTTGGGTTACAGGTGCGACTCGGCGTACTCGGCCAGCACCGAGCGCGGCACGCCCTGCAGGGTGATGTGAACGCCGTGGGGGAAGTCCTTGAAGCGTTCGGTCAGGTAGGTCAGCCCGGAGCTAGTGGCCGACAGGTACGGCGTGTCGATCTGCGCCAGGTTGCCCAGGCAGACCACCTTGGACCCGTTCCCCGCGCGGGTGATGATGGTCTTGATCTGGTGCGGCGTGAGGTTTTGGCACTCGTCGATGAGGATCAGGCTCTGCTGGAAGCTGCGGCCACGGATGTAGTTCAGCGACTTGAACTGCAACGGCACCCGCTCGAGGATGTACTCGACGCTGCCGTGGGTGCTCTCGTCGTCCATGTGCAGTGCTTCGAGGTTGTCGGTGATGGCGCCCAGCCACGGCTCCATCTTCTCCGCCTCGGTGCCCGGCAGGAAGCCGATCTCCTGGTCAAGCCCCTGCACGCTGCGGGTGGCGATGATGCGCCGGTAGCGCTTGCTGACCATGGTCTGCTCGATGGCCGCGGCCAGCGCCAGGATGGTCTTGCCGGAGCCGGCGGCGCCGGTCAGGTTGACCAGGTGGATATCCGGGTCGAGCAGGGCGAACAGCGCCAGGCTCTGGTGGATGTCCCGTGGCTTGAGGCCCCAGGCTTCCTGGTGCAGCAGCGGCTCCTGGTGCAGGTCGAGCAGTAGCAGCTCGTCGTTGCGAATGCCCTTGATCCAGCCAACGAATCCTTGTTCGTCGATGATGAACTCGTTGATGTGCACCGCCGGCAGGTTGTCGATCAGTTGCACCCGGTGCCAGGTGCGACCACGTTCCTGACGAGTGTCGACCTTGCTCACCCGGTCCCAGAACGACCCTGTGACCGAGTGGTAGCCCTTGGACAGCAAGGACACATCATCGACCAACTGGTCGGTGCTGTAGTCCTCGGCGGCGATCCCGCAGGCACGCGCCTTCAGGCGCATGTTGATGTCCTTGGTCACCAGCACCACGTCGAGGTCCTTGCGCTTGGCGCGCAGGTCCAGCAGCTGGTTGATGATGATGTTGTCGGCGAGGTTTTCGGGGAGCAGGCGGTTCGGCTCGTTACGCGTGCTCATGAGGATGGACAGGAAACCCTTGGGCCCGCTCTTGCCGCGCTGGATCGGCACGCCCTGCTCGACATCGCTGGGCGAAGCGTCGCCTAAGGTCTGGTCGATCAGGCGGATGGCCTGGCGACATTCGGCGGCGATGGTGTGTTTGCCGGTCTTGAGCTTGTCGAGTTCCTCCAGCACCGTCATCGGTATGGCGACGTGGTGCTCCTCGAAGTTGAGCAGGGCGTTGGGGTCGTGAATCAGGACGTTGGTATCGAGCACATACAGGATTGGCTGGTTGGAGGAAGGGTTGCGTCCTTGGTCATCCATACTCGTTCACCTTATGTGAAAGCCACACGGCGCGAACGGCTGCGCCGCAGAGTGACTGCCGTTCTTCCCGTATCCGCGTCGTTACGGGCGGGAAGCTCACCTGGCAAGGAGGGCGTGGATGACGCCACCTGTGCTGCAGGGTTCGGCTGTCTGGTTCCTTGATACCGCAAAAACCATGACCGAAAAAAGTCTTTTTACGCTCCGGTGAAGTTTATTTTTCGGATTGACGAACAGGGCTTGGCGCGAGGCCTGAGCGGGACTACAGTCAGAGATCAGGTACCGCATCAAGCCCGTTCAGGCGCGCACGAAACGCTGGCGCAGCACATCGCTCAGGGCATCAACCAGCAGCACCAGCAACAGCATGGCGATGATCACCGTGCTGGCCTGGGCCTCCTGGAACAGGCTCAGGGTCGCATAGAGCATCTGCCCCAGCCCACCCGCCCCCACGAAGCCCAGCACGCTGGCCATGCGGATATTGTTCTCCCAGCGATACAGGCTGTACGCCAGCAGTTGCGGCCACAGGTTGGGCAGCGTGCCGAAACAGAACGCCGCCACCTGGCTGCCACCCTGCAGGCGGATCGCCGCCGCCGGTTCAGGCGGTGCATTCTCCAGCGCCTCGGCGAACAGCCGGCCCAGTACCCCGGCAGTGTGCAGCGCCAGCGCCAGGGTGCCCGCATTCGGCCCCAGGCCCGCCGCCAGCACGGTCAGCGCCGCCCAGACCAGCTCCGGAATCGCCCGCAGCGCATTGAGCAGCAGACGCACCGCGCCCTGCAACGGCCAGCCGAAGCGGCCGGCGGCCGGCAGCGCCAGCAACAGGCCGAGCAGCATCGCCAGCAACGTCCCCATACCCGACATCGCCAGCGTTTCCAGGGCGCCCTGCCCTACCGCCCGCAGATGCACCACAGACAGGTCCGGGTGCAGGAAACGCGCCGCGTATTCGCCCATCTGCGCCGGCCCGCCGCTGCCGACAACCGCTGCCAGGTCCAGCTCCAGGTAGGCGAACGACGCCAGCACCGCTGCCAGGATCGCAACGATCACCAGCCCATTGATCACCCGCCTCATGCGAGCCTCCCGCGCAGGAAGCGGCTGAGCAGGTCCGCAAGCACCACCAGCAACAGGAAGGTCAGCAGCATGCTCGCCACCTCGGCGCCGGCGAACATGCGCATCGACAGGTCGATCTGCTGGCCCAGGCCGCCGGCGCCGACGAAGCCCATCACCACTGAGGCGCGCACCGCGCATTCCCAGCGATACACGGTGTAGGACACCACTTCGCTCGCGGCCTCGGGCAGGGTGCCGTAGAGAAACGCCGACAACCGGCTGCTGCCGGACTGGAGCAAGGCATGGGCCGGGCGCTGGTCCACCGACTCGAAGATTTCTGCGTAGACCTTGCCGAGCATGCCGCTGTAGGTGATGGCGATGGCCAGCCCCCCGGCAGTCGGGCCCAGGCCCACGGCGCGGACGAACAGCAGGGCCCAGACGATCTCGGGCACGCTGCGCAGGAAGATCAGCACGCCGCGCACCGGCAGGCGCGCAGCGCGTGACCACGGTCCCAAACGTCCACCATTGGAAGCCGCCCGCAGCGACAGCGCCCGGCTGGCCAGCAGGCTGGCCGGTACCGCCAGCAGCAGCGCCAGGGTCATGCCCGCCGTGGCCACGGCCAGGGTCTGCACGGTGGCGGTGAACAGCAGGTCGAGAAACCCGGCGTCATGGGCCGGGGGCCAGAACGCGCTGACAAAACCGGCCATCTGCTGACGGTTCTCGGCCTGCAACAGCACGCCGGGGTTAAGCTCGCTCAAGCGCAGGCCCGGCCACAGCAGGGACAGGCACAGCAGGGTCAGCAACATGCGAGGGATGGCAGCAGGATCGCGTTGGTCAGTGCTCAGCATCGCGGGATCTGCACCTGCAGGCTCGCCGTCGCGGCAACAGGCGAGGCCAGTTGCTCGTTGGCGTACAAGGCATCGAGCATCGCTTCGCTGACCGCTGCTGCCGGGCAGTCGAACGCCACCTGCCCGGCACGAATGCCGACGATGCGCGGAAAATGCGCCAGGGCGAGCTCAACCGCGTGCAGGCTGGCGACCAGGGTCACGCCATGGGCCTGGGCATGGCGGTTGAGCAGCGCCAAGCTATGGTCGGCCAGCACCGGGTCCATGGCCGAGACCGGCTCGTCGGTCAACAACACTTCGGGTCGCTGGTACAAGGCGCGAGCAATGCCGACCCGCTGCAACTGGCCACCGGACAACTGCCCGCATTGGGCGAACAGCTTGTCGGCCATGCCCAGCTCGGCCAGCGCCGCACGGGCACCGGGCACATCGCCGGGGTGGATCAAGTTGAGCAGCCCGCGCAATGTGCCCCACTGCCCCAGGCGCCCCGCCAGCACGGCGGTGACCACCCGCTGGCGCGGCGGCAGGGGCGGCGCCTGGTGCACCAGGCCAACCCGTGCGCGCAAGCGCTGGCGGGCCCGGGCAGACAATGCCCAGGGCTGCTCGCCCAACAACTCCAGGCGCCCGCCACTGAGCGGCACGGCGGTGCCCATCAGGTGCAGCAGGCTGGACTTGCCGGCCCCGGACGGGCCGATGATCGCCACCCGCTCGCCATGGCCGATCAACAGGTCCACCGCGCCCAAGGCCTGGACCTGGCCGTGGCGCACGCCGGCGCCCTGAACACGGATACTCACTTGAGCAGGCCGGCCTCACGCGCGGCTTGCTCGGTGCCCGCGTAGTTCTCGGGCCTGGTCTCGATGAAGCGGCTGGCGGCCTGCAGGTCGAGGATCGCCTTGTCCGCAGGCTTGGCCGGGTCCAGGGCGAGGAAGGCCTGCTTGATCTTCTCTTTAAGCGCCGGGTCCATGTTGCCACGCACGGTCCAGTTGTAGTCGAAGTACTCCGGCGTGGTGGCGAACACCTTCACTTTGCTGGTGTCGACCTTGCCGGCCGCGACCAGCTTGTCCCAGACGCTGGCGTTGAGCACGCCGGCATCGGCCTTGCCGGCCTGGACCCAGGCGGCGGTGGCATCGTGGGCGCCGGAATAGGCGACGCGGCTGAAGTACTCCTCGGGCTTGATGTTGTCGTTCTTGAGCATGAAGTAACGCGGCATCAGGCTGCCCGAGGTGGACGAAATCGAACCGAAGGCGAAGGTCTTGCCCTTCAGGTCCTTGAGGCTCTTCACGTCCGGGTTGGCGGTGATGAACTTGCTGGTGAACTTGGCATCCTGCTCTCGCTGCACCAGCGGCGTGGCCTTGGGGTCCTTCAGGTGCACCTGGACGAAGGTGAAGCCCCCCAGCCAGGCCAGGTCCAGGCGATCGCTGGCCAGCGACTCGACCACCGCCGGGTAGTCGGCCACCGGCACGAACTGCACCTTCATGCCCAGTTGCTGCTCGAGGTACTCGCCCAGCGGCTTGAACTTGCGCAGCAGTTCAGTCGGAGCCTCGTCGGGGATGGCGCTGACGCGCAGCACATCGGCGGCCTGGGCGACCACCGCGCAGCAGGACAGCACGAGGCCAGCAAACAGGGCCAAGGGGCGTTTGAGCATGGGGGATTCTCCGGTTCGATAGCGGGGCATGAGTCGGTGTCGCATCGCGGGTCTGCGTGGGAGCGGGCCTGCCCCGCGATGCTGGCAAACGAGGGAAGTATAAGAGCCGCAGGCACAAAGGCCAGCTTTGCTACAATCGCGCATCACGAAAAGTCGAGGTGCACATGAGCGAGCCGATTCGTCTGACACAGTACAGCCACGGCGCTGGCTGTGGCTGCAAGATTTCTCCCAAGGTCCTGGATGTGATCCTCGCCGAAAGCGGCACCCAGGCCCTCGACCCGAAACTCTGGGTCGGCAACGCCTCGCGTGACGACGCCGCCGTCTACGCCCTGGATGACGAGCGCGGCGTGGTCTCGACCACCGACTTCTTCATGCCCATCGTCGACGACCCGTACGACTTCGGCCGCATCGCCGCCACCAACGCCATCAGCGACATCTACGCCATGGGCGGCGACCCGCTGATGGCCATCGCCATCCTCGGCTGGCCGGTCAACGTGCTGCCGCCGGAGGTCGCCCGCGAGGTGATCCGCGGTGGCCGCGCCGTCTGCACAGAGGCAGGCATCCCGCTGGCCGGCGGCCATTCCATCGATGCTCCCGAGCCGATCTTCGGCCTGGCCGTGACCGGCGTGGTGAGCAAGCGCCACCTCAAGCGCAACGACACCGCCAGCGTCGGCTGCCGCCTGTACCTGACCAAACCGCTGGGCATCGGCATTCTCACCACCGCCGAGAAAAAGGCCAAGCTGCGCGAGCAGGACCAGGGCCTGGCCCGTGACTGGATGTGCACCCTCAACACCCCGGGCAGCCGCTTCGGCAAGCTCGACGGCGTACAGGCGATGACCGACGTCACCGGTTTCGGCCTGCTCGGCCACCTGGTCGAAGTCGCCGAAGGCAGCGGCCTCACCGCCCGCCTGCAGTTCGCTGCCGTGCCGCGCCTGCCCAGCGTCGAACACTACCTGGCCGAAGGCTGCATCCCTGGCGGCACCCTGCGCAACTTCGACAGCTACGGCCACAAGATCGGCGCGCTGAGCGACGAGCAGAAGCACCTGCTGTGCGACCCGCAGACCAGCGGCGGCCTGCTGGTGGCGGTCACCCCGCAGGGCGAGGCCGAATTCCTCGCCGTGGCCCGGGAACTCGGACTCGAACTGGCGCCGATCGGCGAGCTGGTCGAGCGACAGAGCCACGCAGTCGAGGTGATCTGATGCGCCCCGACTGCACCGAGCTGAAACAGCTGTTCCTCGACGACGTGCCGATGATGGACATGCGCGCGCCGGTCGAATTCACCAAGGGCGCCTTCCCCGGCGCGGTCAACCTGCCGCTGATGAACGACCAGGAGCGGCAGAAGGTCGGCACCTGCTACAAGCAGCAGGGCCAGGCCGCCGCCATCGCCCTGGGCCACCAGTTGGTCAACGGGGCGCTCAAGCAACAGCGCCTGGAGGCCTGGGCCGCGTTCACCCAGGCCCATCCCGACGGCTACCTCTACTGCTTCCGTGGCGGCCTGCGCTCGCAGATCGTCCAGGGCTGGCTCAAGGACGCCGGCATCCAGTATCCGAAGGTGGTGGGCGGCTACAAGGCCATGCGCACCCTGCTGATGGATACCACGCTGCGGGCGGTGCAGCAGTGCGAGTTCGTTTTGCTGGGCGGACTGACCGGCACCGGCAAGACCGATGTACTGCACCAACTGGACAACGTGCTCGACCTCGAAGGCCACGCCAACCACCGCGGCTCCAGCTTCGGCAAGCGCGCCACGGCGCAGCCGGCGCAGATCGATTTCGAGAATGCGCTGGCCATCGACATCCTCAAGAAACGCGAGCGTGGCATCGGCCAGTTCGTGCTCGAGGATGAAGGCCGCGTGGTCGGCAGCTGCGCGGTGCCGCTGGAGCTGTACCAGGGCATGCAGCGCTATCCGCTGGTGTGGCTTGAAGACAGCTTCGCGCATCGCGTGGAACGCATCCTGCGCGATTACGTGATCAACCTGTGCGCCGAGTACATCGCCGTGCACGGTGAAGAGGCCGGCGGCCCGCTGTTCGCCGAGCGCATGCGCCAGAGCATGGCCAACATCTACAAGCGCCTGGGCGGCGAACGCTTCCAGCGCCTGTCGGCGTTGCTCGACCAGGCGCTGGAGGAGCAGTTGCGCAGTGGCGACGTGAGCTTGCACCGAGAGTGGATCGAGGGGCTGCTCAAGGAATACTACGACCCGATGTACGCCTACCAGCGTGCGGCCAAGGCACAGCGGATCGAGTTCGCCGGAGACGGCGTGGAGGTGCGCGAGTACCTGAAGGCACGGGCACAACGCGAGCACCACAGCGCCTGAATCGCTGCCCCGTTCCTACCCCCTGTGGGAGCGGGCTTGCCCCGCTCCCACAGAGTCAGGCTTGAACCTTCAGCATCAGTGATGCTCGCGAGTAGCGCGGAACTTGATGTCCGGCCAGCGCTCTTCCATCAGCGACAGGTTGACCCGGGTCGGGGCCAGGTAGGTCAGGTGACCGCCACCGTCGATGGCCAGGTTCTCCATGGCCTTGGTCTGGAATTCCTCGAGCTTCTTCTTGTCATCGCAGCTGATCCAGCGTGCCGACCAGACGGTGATCGGCTCGTAGGCGCATTCGACCTTGTACTCTTCCTTCAGGCGGCTGGCGACCACGTCGAACTGCAGCACACCGACCGCGCCGAGGATGATGTCGTTGCTGCGCTCGGGGAAGAACACCTGGGTGGCGCCCTCTTCGGCCAGCTGCTGCAGGCCCTGGCGCAGTTGCTTGGATTTCAGCGGGTCCTTCAGGCGCACACGGCGGAACAGCTCCGGGGCGAAGTGCGGGATACCGGTGAAACCCAGCGCCTCGCCTTCGGTGAAGGTGTCGCCGATCTGGATGGTGCCGTGGTTGTGCAGGCCGATGATGTCGCCGGCATAGGCCTCTTCCAGCTGCTCGCGCTCGGAGGAGAAGAAGGTCAGCGCATCACCGATGCGCAGGTCCTTGCCGGTGCGCACATGGCGCATCTTCATGCCTTTCTCGTACTTGCCCGAGCAGATGCGCATGAAGGCGATGCGGTCGCGGTGTTTCGGGTCCATGTTCGCCTGGATCTTGAACACGAAGCCGGTGAACTTCTCTTCCACCGGCTCCACGGTACGCTCATGGGCGGCCCGGGCCAGCGGGCGCGGCGCCCAGTCGACAACGGCGTCGAGCACATGGTCGACCCCGAAGTTGCCCAATGCCGTACCGAAGAACACTGGTGTCAATTGACCATTGATGAATTCGTCCTGATCGAACTCATGGCAGGCACCCTGTACCAGCTCAAGCTGCTCAAGGAAACGCTCGTACTCGTCACCCAGGTGCGCACGGGCCTCATCGGAATCAAGCTTCTCGATGATCTTCGCCTCGGTACGCTCGTGGCCGTGGCCCGGGGTGTAGACGATGATGTAGTCGCCGGCCAGGTGGTACACGCCCTTGAAGTCACGGTAGCAACCAATCGGCCAGGTGATCGGCGCGGCCTTGATCTTCAGGACCGCCTCGATCTCGTCGAGCAGTTCGATCGGATCGCGGATGTCACGGTCGAGTTTGTTGATGAAGCTGACGATCGGCGTGTCGCGCAAGCGGCAGACGTCCATCAGGGCGATGGTACGCGGCTCTACACCCTTACCGCCGTCGAGCACCATCAGCGCCGAGTCCACCGCGGTCAGGGTGCGGTAGGTATCTTCAGAGAAGTCCTCGTGGCCGGGGGTGTCGAGCAGGTTGATCATGTGCTCGCGGTAGGGGAACTGCATCACCGAGGTGGTGATGGAGATGCCGCGCTGCTTCTCCATTTCCATCCAGTCGGAGGTGGCGTGGCGGTCGGACTTGCGCGACTTCACGGTACCCGCGACGGAGATCGCCTTGCCCATCAGCAGGAGCTTCTCGGTGATGGTGGTCTTACCGGCGTCGGGGTGGGAAATGATTGCGAAAGTGCGGCGCTTCGCGACTTCGGCGGCCTGGTTGGTCATGGGAAATCGCCTGACTGGGGATTCAAAAAGGGGCGATATCATACCTGAAGTCGGGCGTCAGGCCAAAACAAGCCCCAACGGTTCGACCCAACTCGCCCCTGCCGCATTGGTTAACCATCGACAAGCGAATCGCCGGCAAGCCCCTCGATGGTTATAGGAGCGCGGCCAGGCAGATGAGCGACAAGCTCCAGTCTTCCCCCCATGGCTTCCAGATAGTCACGCAACGTAGAGATCAACATATCGCTACGGTTCTCGAACCTGGAAACATTGCCCTGACGAACGTCAAGGCGCTCGGCCATGTTTTCCTGGGTGATCTCGAGTTGTTTACGCAAGGCCTGAAGCGTCATTTCCTCACGAATCAGTTCGCGACCACGCTCCTCGATTCTTGCCCTGCGCTCAGGTGTCAGCTCGTTCATCACGTCTTCAAGTGTCTTGTACATTTCTCAACCTCTGGACAAATGTCGATCAAACCGTTCATCGGCACGGGTAATCAGGCTTCCATAAAATCTACGCTCATTGATGCCAGCCTTGTCCCCCGCAACGAGCAGCAACGCGGAGCGCGAACGATCGAAAGCGAATGCGACTCGCCATACACCGCCATCTGCGTTGAACCTCAACTCTTTCATGTTCGAATGCCTCGAGCCCTTCAGCGTGTCCACATGTGGACGCCCCAATGCGGGGCCAAAATGCTTGAGCAGATGAAGCTGCGCCAGCAATTCATCCTGTACCACCTCGGTCAACACCTGTAGCTCGGCATTGAACTCCCGGCACATTCCAATAGACCACCCCATTAAAATACCTCCAAGGGAATATCCCCTCAAGCGCATATCAAGATTCTTCCAGAAGAAATTCTGAACATCTGCAAGATGCCTCGATAGCAGGTACTTCAACGTCTCAACGTAATATTCACGCTTGATTTTCGCGTGAAATTTCCTACAACCCAGTGATTAGCACTGGCCAAATGCCGCCCCAGATGGGAACCTTTCCCTTCACGGAGACGTCCACTCCCCTGCAACCCGCTTCGGTTCAGGGCTGGTTTCACCTGCTTCACGAGCCCGACGGGGTTCGGCTCATGGCCTGATGCCGCGCATCGGGCTGCTGCTCGCGACCACGCTGCCCGCCGCCAGGAATGGCCGGCCACACGGGAGCTGATCGCCGACTATAAAAAAGGAGTCCGCCTGTGGCTGCACGCTACGGAAAAGGGCTGTTGGGATGGGCCGCCGTGCTCGTCATCCTGGCCCTGCTGGTCCACTGGATCGGCATCGACACGATCGCCCGCTACCGCGACGATCTTGGGTTCTACCTGCAAGCGCACCTGGTCCTGGTGCTGGCTTCGATGGTGGCGGCGCTGGCCGTGGGCATCCCCGCTGGCATTGCCTTGAGTCGACCGCACCGGGTCGACAAGGCAGAGCGCTTCATGCAGTTTTTCAACGTTGGCAACACCATCCCTCCCCTGGCCGTCCTGGCCATCGCCCTGAGTATCCTGGGCATCGGCGCCGGTCCCGCAATTTTCGCGCTGTTCCTCGCCTCCCTGCTGCCCATCGTGCGCAATACCTACGAGGGCCTGAAAAACGTCCCCGCCTCGCTCAAGGAAGCCGCCACCGGCATCGGCATGACCCCGCGCCAGCAGCTGTGGCAGGTGGAACTGCCCAATGCCGTGCCGATCATCGTCGGCGGGGTACGCGTGGCCCTGGCGCTGAACGTCGGCACTGCGCCGCTGGCGTTTTTGATCGGCGCCAACAGCCTGGGCAGCCTGATCTTCCCCGGCATCGCCCTGAACAACCAGCCGCAGCTGTTGCTGGGCGCCGCGTGCACCGCGCTGCTGGCCCTGGCGCTCGACGCGCTGGTGAGTTTCTCCAGCAAGCGCTGGCTGGAACGTGGCCTGGCCCGATAACGAGAGGGAAACCATGAAGAAGACAATCGCCCTGTTGCTGGGCGCGGCCCTGCTATGGGCAGGCTTTGCCCAGGCAGCGGAAAAGCCGCTGATCCGCATCGGCGCCCGGGTGTTCACTGAACAGACCGTGCTCGCCGAAATCACCGCCCAGTACCTGCGCGCCAACGGCTTCGACGTGCGGGTGACCGCCGGCCTTGGCAGCAACATCGCCCGACAGGCCCAGGAAACCGGTCAGCTCGACCTGATGTGGGAATACACCGGCGTCTCGCTGGTGTCCTACAACCATATCGACGAGCGCATGCCCAGCGCCGAAGCCACCTACGCCCGGGTCAAGGCACTCGATGCCAAGAAAGGGCTGGTCTGGCTGACTCCGTCGAAATTCAGCAACACCTACGCACTGGGGCTGCCCAGGCAGGTCGCCGCGGCCTACCCCCAGGTCAACACCATCAGCGATCTCAACCAGGTGCTGCGTGACGAGCCCGCCCGCAACCACCTGGTGGCCCTGGACACCGAATTCGCCAACCGCCCCGATGGCCTGGTCGGCCTGCGCGAGATGTACGGGCTGCCTCTGGACCGGCGCAACATCCGCCAGATGGATGGCGGCCTGGTCTACACCGCGATGCGCAACAACCAGGTGTTCGCCGGCCTGGTCTACACCACCGACGGGCGCCTGGACGCCTTCGACCTCAAGCTGCTGGAAGACGACAAGCACTACTTCCCCGACTACACCGCGGCGCCCGTGCTGCGCAAGGCGGTGCTCGACGCCCACCCGCAACTGGCCACCCTGCTCGAACCGCTGGCCAGCCAGCTCGACGACCAGACCATGCGCAAGCTCAACGCCCAGGTCGATGTCGAACACCAGAGCCCGACTGTGGTCGCCGCGGCATTCCTGCGTGAGCACTCACTCGGCGAGGTACAGCCATGAACCTGCTCGACACCTTTGCCCACCTCGACTGGGCGCAAGTCCTGCAACTGACCGGGCAGCACATCACCCTGGTCGGCATCGCCGTGGGCCTGGCCATCGTCGTCGGCGTGCCGCTGGGCATCCTGATGACCCGTTTCCCGGTATTCGCCGGCCCCCTGCAGGCCAGCGCCACGGTGCTGCTGACCATCCCCTCGATCGCCCTGTTCGGCCTGCTGCTGCCGTTCTACTCGAAGTTCGGCCAGGGCCTGGGGCCATTGCCGGCGATCACCGCCGTGTTCCTTTATTCACTGCTGCCGATTCTGCGCAACACCTACCTGGCCCTGACCAACGTCGAGCCGGGCATCCGCGAGGCCGCCCGCGGCATTGGCATGACCTTCGGCCAGCGCCTGCGCATGGTCGAGTTGCCCATCGCCGTGCCGGTGATCCTGGCCGGCGTGCGCACCGCCGTGGTGATGAACATCGGCGTGATGACCATCGCCGCGACCATCGGCGCCGGTGGCCTGGGCGTGCTCATCCTCACCGCCATCAGCCGCAGCGACATGTCGATGCTGCTGGTCGGCGCCGTGCTGGTCAGCCTGCTGGCGATCATCGCCGACCTGCTCCTGCAAACCCTGCAACGTGCCCTGACTCCGGAAGGACTGCGCCCATGATCGAACTGAAGAACCTCAGCAAGACCTTCAACGTCAATGGCAAGGACGTCAAAGCCGTCGACGCGGTCAGCCTCACCGTCAACGAGGGCGAAATCTGCGTGTTCCTCGGCCCCTCGGGCTGCGGCAAGAGCACCACGCTGAAGATGATCAACCGCCTGATCACCCCGACTTCCGGCCAGGTGTTCATCAATGGCGAGGACACCAGCGCGCTGGACGAAGTCACCCTGCGTCGTCATATCGGCTATGTGATCCAGCAGATCGGCCTGTTCCCCAACATGACCATCGAGGAGAACATCACCGTGGTCCCGCGCCTGCTTGGCTGGGACAAGCAGAAATGCCACGACCGCGCCCGCGAGCTGATGCACATGATCAAGCTCGAACCCAAGCAGTACCTGCAGCGCTACCCCCGTGAGCTCTCCGGCGGCCAGCAGCAGCGCATCGGCGTGATCCGCGCCCTGGCCGCCGAGGCGCCGGTACTGCTGATGGACGAGCCGTTCGGCGCGGTCGACCCGATCAACCGCGAGATGATCCAGAACGAGTTCTTCGAGATGCAGCGGGCGCTGAACAAGACGGTAATCATGGTCAGCCATGACATCGACGAGGCGATCAAGCTGGGCGACAAGATCGCCATCTTCCGCGCCGGCAAGTTGCTGCAGCTGGATCACCCGGACACCTTGCTGGCCCATCCGGTGGACGATTTCGTCAGCAACTTCGTCGGCCAGGACAGCACGCTCAAGCGCCTGCTGCTGGTCCGCGCCGAGGATGCCGCGGACAACGCACCGTCGGTGAGCCTGGAAACGCCGGTGAACGACGCGCTGGAACTGCTGGACGAGCATGACCGGCGCTACGTGGTGGTCACCGATGGGCAGAACAAGGCGCTGGGCTATGTGCGTCGGCGCGACATGCACCGCCAGCAGGGGACGTGCGGGGATTTCCTGCGGCCGTTCAATGCCACCGCGGCGCATGACGAGCACCTGCGCATCCTGCTGTCGCGGATGTACGAGTTCAACCGGGCGTGGTTGCCGGTGCTGGATGCCGAAGGGATGTTTTTGGGGGAGGTGACGCAGGAGTCGATTGCGGCGTACCTGAGTTCTGGACGCTCGCGAGGTGGCAAGACCAGTATCGTGTCGCCTGCCGAAGCAGTGACCTCCTGATAGAAAGCCGGGGGCGCTTTGCGCCCCTTTCGCGGCACAAAGCCGCTCCTACAGAGGAATGCGATCTCCTGTAGGAGCGGCCTTGTGCCGCGAAAGGACCGCAAAGCGGTCCCATTCAGAACCCTACACTGGCCTGCACATAAAACGTGCGCGGCTCACCCACATAGAGCCCGGCGTTGTTGTCGCTGGAGCGGGTGAAGTACTGCTTGTCGAAGAGGTTCTTCACCCCCGCCGCCAGCTTCAGGTTCGACAGCTGCGGCCCAAAGTCATACCCGCCACGGGCATGCCAGGTCACATACCCCGGAATATCGCCATACTGCCCGTCGGCACTCGGCTCGGTGATGTAGTTGCCGTTGAAACTGCCGTCGGCATTCATGCCGGTGCCTGGTGCGCGCTGCTTGGATTGGGCATAGGCGTCCAGGTTCCAGGTCCAGCGATTGACGGAGTAACGCAGCCCGGCAGTGGCCACCGTACGCGAGTAGAACGGCAGGTCGCGACCCTTGAAGCCGGGAATCTCCCCTTCATAGGTAGCGCGGGTATAGGTGTAGCCACCATTGACCGACAGGCCTTCCAGGCGCGGATCGAGCCCGGCCAGGTCGTAGCGCACCGAGGCCTCGATGCCCTGGTGCTTGGTCGCCCCCAGGTTGGTCCAGCCGACATCGTTGCTGATGTACTGCAGCTCGTCGTCGAAGTCGATGTAGAACGCGGTCAGCTCACCGGCAAAACCGCCGTTGTCGTAGCGCGTACCCACTTCGTAGGTCTTGGCTTTCTCCGGCTCCAGGCCATTGGCCGTGCTGTTGCCGGTACCGCCCTGGCCCAGCTGGAAGTACTGCAGGCTGCCGAACGAGGTCTCGTAGTTGGCAAACAGCTTCCAGGCGTCGGACATGTGGTACATCACGCTCAACGCCGGCAGCGGTTCGTTGCTGGTGATGCTGCGGTTCTTCTCCGGCACCGGGCGGTAGTTGGCGTCCATCACCGGGCGGTCGCGCCAGTCGGTATTGATGTGCTCGAAGCGGATGCCCGGGGTGATGGTCCAGTTGCCGACGTCGATCTTGTCGTCGATGTAATAGGCGCTGGCCTCGGTGCCGCCGCTGCGGTCCTGGAACACATGGCCGTCGGAGGTCGGGGTGACCGTGGGCACATTGTCGACCAGGGCCAGGCGCGTGGATTGCTCGCGCATGGCTTCCTTCAGGTAGCGATAGCCGACGCTGACTTCCTGGGTGGTCGGGCCGACGAAGAAGATCCGCGACAGGCGTGGCTCGATGGCGAAGGTGTGGTAGTTGCGCGGGTACGACGACAGGGTCTTCATGTCGCGTGCAGCGATGGCGCTGCCACGGAAGCTGTCGGTGTAGTAGGTCAGCACCTCGAGCTGGGTGGCGTCGTCGATCTGCCGCAACCACTTGAACGACACGTCCTTGCGCCGGCCGCTGAAGTAGTCGTAGTCACGCACCGACTGGTAGGGGTCGTGGTCGTACTGGGCCTGGGTCAGCCCGCCGGGCATGTCGGCACGGCCGTCGTAGTAGTGGAAGTTGAGCCAGAACTCGTCGACATCGGTCGGCGCCCAGTGGGTCTTGAGCATCACGTCGTCTATATCGTTGTCGTTGTTGCTGCTGCGATAGCCGTCACCGTTCACGCCGGTGTACAGCAGCGCCACGCCCATGCCGTTGTCGGCTGTGCCGCCGACGAAGGCCGACTCGGTGTGCTTCCAGCCGCCATGGCGGGAAGTCTCCAGGGTGGTGGACAACTCGCCGGTGGCCTTCTCGGGAATCGCCCGGGTCACGAAGTTGATCACCCCGCCGACGTTCTGCGGGCCATAGCGCACGGAACCGGCGCCGCGCACCACATCGATACTGTCGAGGTTGCCCGAGGAGATCGGCGCCATCGACAGCTGCGGCTGGCCGTAAGGGGCAAAGGCCGCCGGGATGCCGTCGATCAGCACGGTCGAGCGCGGCGACAGGCGCGAGGTAAGGCCGCGCACGCCGACGTTCAGCGACAGGTCGCTGCCGCCGGTGCCGTTGGAGTCCTGCACCTGCACGCCCGGGATGCCGCGCAGGGCGTCACGCACGTTCATCGTGCCCTTCTCCACCATCGCTTCGCGGCGCACCACGGTACGAGCGCCGGGATGGTTCTGCACCACGCTCTGCTGGGCGTCGCCCAGCCAATCACCGACCACTTTCACATCGGTGGGCGCCAGCTCCAGGCTGCCGGTGGTCAGGCTGCCGGCAGCCTGGACCGGCTTGACCACCACGGTGTCCGCAGACTGCTCGAAGGTCAGCCCGCTGCCCTGCAGCAGTTGCTGCAGGGCCTGCTCCGGCGCCAGGTTGCCGGACACCGCCGGGGCCTGCTTGCCGTCCACCAGTTCGGGGCTGAAGAACAGCTGCAGGTGGGTCTGCTGACCCAGCTGCTTGAGTGCGCCCGCCAATGGCTGGGCCTGGATCTGGATGCTGTCGGCGTAGCTGTTGCCGGCGGCGGCGCTGACCGCCAGGGCCAGCGCCAGGCGGCGCAGCTGGAGAAGGGGCTTATTGTTGTTCACGTCTTCGAGGGGTCCTGAGAGTCGGGATAAACGCCAACCGCATGCAAATGGAAATGCTTGGCAGTTGCAGCTGGCGGGGAAGACGAACGAACGGAAAAAAACCTGAATTTATTTCAGAACAATTTCGCTGGAGCCATCCGGGCGGGTCTTCACCTGCACCGGCAGGATGCTCGGCAGCGCCCGCAGCAGCGCGTCCGGGTCGTCGGTGCTGAAGGTGCTCGACAGGCGCAGCGCGGCGGCCTTGCCGGGTGCCACGTGCAGCGGATGGGCGCGATAGCGGGAGACTTCCGCCACCACCTCGCTCAACGGCGCGTTGTCGAACACCAGCTTGCCCTGGCGCCAGGCGGTCACGGCGTTGGCATCGATGGCATAGGGTGCGGCGACCTTGCCCTGGGCGTCGATATGCGAACCCTGCCCGGCACCGAGCAGCGCCAGCGACTCGGACGCGCCCTGCACCTTCACCGAACCCTGCTCCACGGCCACGCGGGTGCTGGTCGGCTCCTGGCGTACATCGAAACGGGTGCCGGTGACGGTGACTTCACCCTGTGCGGTGCTCACCACGAAAGGCCGGCCACTGTCGTGGGCAACGATGAACATCGCCTCGCCCGCCCCCAGGCGCACATGGCGTTGCCCCGAAGAGAACATCACCTGCACCTGGGTGGCACTGTTGAGTTCCAGCCGTGATCCGTCCGGCAGTTCGACCTGACGCCGCTCGCCCTGGGCCGTAGTCAACGTGTCCTGATGGTTGAGCTGCTGGTACTGCCAACCTGTCCAGCCCAGCCCCAGCGCGACCACCGCCACGCCGGCCGCCAAGGCCTGACGCAGCAGACGGCGGCGTGGAAGCTGGCGCACCGGCTCGGGCTGGCACAGCGCTTCGAGGCGTTGTCGGGGGATGAAATCGGCGGCGCGCCACAGCTGTACCAGGCGCTGGTACTCCTCGCGATGGCGTGGGTGCTGCGCCAGCCATGCCTGCAAGGCCTGCTGCACGGCGCTGTCATGCGGCGCCTCCTGGGCCCGGGCGAACCAGCTGGCCGCCTGCTCGCCCACGGGGTCGGGCGCGTGCTGTCTGAACAATGGGGTCTCCTGACTCATCTGGCCGACACATCCAGGTGCTCACGCAGATGTCGGAGCGTGCGGATCATATACTTTTCGACCATGTTCTTGGTCAAACCCATGCGCTCGGCGATCTCGGCCTGGGTCAGGCCCTCGAGCTTCTGCCAGATGAACACCCGGCGGCAGTTGAGCGGCAACTCGGCCAGCGCCCGCTCGACGCTGTCGGCCAGTTCCAGGGCATGCACATAGGCCTCCGGATCGCTGCCATTGGCGGCGCCGTCGGCGAACCCCTCAAATTCGAGTGCCTGGCGACGGTCCTCGCGGCGAAAGCCATCGACGGCGATGTTGCGGGCGGTCTGGTGCAGGTAGGCACGCGGCTGCTCGACCTGCTCGTTCGGGTTTTCCAGAACCCGGACAAAAGCGTCGTGAGTGAGGTCCTCGGCCTGCTGACGACTGCGCAACTTGCGCGTCCAGGTGCCGATCAGCTCATGGTAGTGGTCGAGGAAGCCTTTGTGTCCGGACACGTTCGGGGTCGTCAGGGAGGCAGATGAGGTCGCGAATAGTAATGCTTCTCATCAAGGACGGCAATCGGCCCATGCCTAAGCCGACCAAGGGTGGTTTCCGGTGTCGGTAACAAAAAATTTATGGTGATTTCGAAAAAAATGACGGGCGTCGCGCCGTGGCCATAAATATGAACACTCTCCGGAAAAACCCCGTTCACCACACAACCCCGACAAACGGTCTTCTGCCGATTCTTCGGCTCTTTCGCAGCGAAAGCCAGCCAACATGCAAAGAACCCAGCTATCAGCCGTTCGCGACCAGATCGCCACCTATTCCACAATTTTTAACGCTTGTGGCCTTTTCCGGAACATCCACGTCACGCATCGGTCGGTTATTGCAGTGGTGGGGCGTCGATACACGACGAACACCCCGGACCTGCCTGTTGATCTTGCGGTTTTCACGTCCTAAAGTGCGCGCCGAACGTCCATGCTGGAAACGATCCATCCGGCTCAAGTACTGACGACGAGACAGCAAGGTCACCCGCCGCCCTTTCCCGGCACGGTTGACCTTTTTGCTTTCGGCGACATGCCTTGGGAAGTAGGCGAACCAAAGTGGGGATACGGAGGACGTTCAGTTTGCTGCCACTTATCTTTTCAGTTTGCCCATGGAGCCCTTGAGCATGTCGATCCAGGTCGAAGACTACTTTGCGCGTGACACCTTCCAGAAGATGAAGGCGTTCGCCGACAAGCAGGAAACCCCGTTCGTACTCATCGATACCCAGATGATCAGCCAGGCCTATGACGACCTGCGCGCCGGTTTCGAATTTGCCAAGGTCTACTACGCGGTCAAGGCCAACCCGGCGGTCGAGATCATCGACCTGCTCAAGGAGAAAGGCTCGAGCTTCGACATCGCCTCGATCTACGAGCTGGACAAGGTGCTGGGCCGTGGCGTCAGCCCCGACCGCATCAGCTACGGCAACACCATCAAGAAGTCCAAGGACATCCGCTACTTCTTCGAGAAAGGCGTGCGCCTGTACGCCACCGACTCCGAAGCCGACCTGCGCAACATCGCCAAGGCCGCGCCGGGCTCGAAAGTCTACGTGCGTATCCTCACCGAAGGCTCCACCACCGCCGACTGGCCACTGTCGCGCAAATTCGGCTGCCAGACCGACATGGCCATGGACCTGCTGATCCTCGCCCGCGACCTGGGCCTGGTGCCCTATGGTATCTCCTTCCACGTCGGCTCCCAGCAGCGCGACATCAGCGTGTGGGACGCGGCCATCGCCAAGGTCAAGGTGATCTTCGAGCGCCTGAAGGAAGAAGACGGCATCGAGCTGAAGCTGATCAACATGGGCGGCGGCTTCCCGGCCAACTACATCACCCGCACCAACAGCCTCGAGACCTATGCCGAGGAGATCATCCGCTTCCTCAAGGAAGACTTCGGCGACGACCTGCCGGAAATCATCCTCGAGCCCGGCCGCTCGCTGATCGCCAACGCTGGCATCCTGGTCAGTGAAGTGGTGCTGGTGGCGCGCAAGTCGCGCACCGCGGTCGAGCGCTGGATCTACACCGACGTGGGCAAGTTCTCCGGCCTGATCGAAACCATGGACGAGGCGATCAAGTTCCCGATCTGGACCGAGAAGAAAGGCGAGACCGAGGAAGTGGTGATCGCCGGCCCGACCTGCGACAGCGCCGACATCATGTACGAGAACTACAAGTACGGCCTGCCGCTGAACCTGGCGATCGGCGACCGCCTGTACTGGCTGTCCACCGGTGCCTACACCACCAGCTACAGCGCGGTGGAGTTCAACGGCTTCCCGCCGCTGAAGGCCTACTACCTGTAATGCACAACGGGGCCGCAAGGCCCCGTTTTCATTTGCCGCCTCGCCCCCCCACTCTGTAGGAGCGGCCTTGTGCCGCGAAAGGGCCGCATGGCGGCCCCAGGGTTTCAGCGTTGACGCATCAATCGCCGGGGCCGCTGCGCGGCCCTTTCGCGGCGCAAGGCCGCTCCTACAGGGGTGGCGCCGGCCTTAGTTCGATCTCCTCGGCATAGCGCGCCGCATGGGCCATCAGCGCCGGCCCCGCCCCCTGCAACGTCACCAACGCACTGCGCAGGAAATTCAGGTTGCCCTCGACCCTGGCCCGTTCCAGCCAAGGCCCGGCCTCCCCGATCTCCCCGCGTTCGACCAGCACCAGCGCCAGGCTGAACATCCCGCGAAAATCCCCCGCCTCGGCCGAACGCCGATACCAGCGCACGGCCCGGGCAGGGCTCGGCGCGGTGGCAATACCCTGCTCCAGATAGCGCCCATACAGGTTCATCGACTTGGCATGCCCTAGCTGCGCGGCCTTCTCGTAGCACATCAACGCCTGGGCCTGGTCGGCCGGCACCCCGCGCCCGGTGGCCAGCAGGTTGGCCAGGTTGTACATCCCCCAGTCCAAGCCGGCGTCGGCCGCACGGGCATAGTGAATGGCCGCCTGCGCGAGATCCACATCGCCACCCCAGCCGTGCTCCAGGCACCGGCCAAGCATGTTGTGGGCCATGGCGCTGCCGGCCTGGGCAGCGATGGCGAACCAACGGCGGGCCACACCAGCATCCTCTTCGATACCGCGCCCATCGAGCAGGATCTGCCCGAGCAACAGCTGTGCCTCGACCACCCCCTGCCCCGCCGCCGCCAGGATCGCCTGGGCAGCCTGGCCCGGGCTGTGCTCGAGCATCGCCTGCAACTCGGCCACATCCACCACATCCTCACGTCGCAACTGATAGGACACGGATCAGACCTCGGCCCAGCGGCGCAGCAGGTTGTGATAGGTGCCGGTCAGCTGCAGCAGCGACGGGTGCCCGGGCACATCGGCAGTGAGCTGGCGGACCGCGTTGTCCATCTCGAACAGCAAGGTGCGCTGGCTGTCCTCGCGCACCAGGCTCTGGGTCCAGAAAAACGCCGCATAGCGCGCCCCGCGGGTGACCGGGTTGACCTTGTGCAGGCTGGTGCCGGGGTACAGCACCATGTCGCCCGCGGCCAGCTTGACCTCGCGCACGCCATAGGTGTCCTGGATCACCAGTTCGCCGCCGTCGTAGCTGTCCGGGTCACTGAGGAACAGCGTCGAGGACAGGTCGGTGCGCACCCGCTCCGGGCTGCCCTTGGGCTGGCGCAGGGCGTTGTCGATGTGGAAATCGAAATTGCCCCCTTCGCGGTAGCAGTTGATCAGCGGCGGGAACACCTTGTGCGGCAGCGCCGCCGACATGAACAACGGGTTACGCCACAGCCGTTCGATCAGCGCACTGCCGATCTCCTTGGCCAGCGCATGGCCTTCGGGCAACTGCAGGTTGTGCTTGGCCTTGGCCGACTGGTATCCCGCAGTGATCTTGCCATCGGCCCAGTCGGCCTGCTCCAGGGCCTCGCGAATGCGCGCGATCTCGTCGGCGTCGAACAGCCCGGGAATATGAAGCAGCATGGCGGCGGCACCAAGTATGACTGAAGGGACGCCAATGATATTGATTCCCTTTTACCTACCACAAGCCCCTTTCTCCATGGCACGACGGATGAGACCGTAAAAACCGTAAGGCGAAATTGTAAAGAATGTAAATTTATGGCGAATGGAAACGCTTCTCAATTGTTCGTTACAATCACTTACATTATGCTCCGCGGCCTTCATACCTTGGGGAAGGTCTACAACAATGCGTCACGTGCCATCTGCTGTGAGTTCACCACGTCTGCTCGCCTCCGCCATCGGCATGGCGATCACCGCCACCTCGGCCTATGCCGCCGACCCGGCCGCCAATAACGCCATCACCCTCGACGCCACCAGCGTCAATGGCAAGGCCGAACAGGCAAGCACCGAGTACAAGGTCGACAAGGCCTCGTCGCAGAAGTACACCGCGCCGCTGGTGGACACCCCACGGTCGGTCACCGTGATCCCGCAGCAGGTGATCAAGGACACCAACGCCATGTCCCTGCAGGATGCCCTGCGCACCGTGCCGGGTATCACCTTCGGTGCCGGTGAAGGCGGCAACCCGCAAGGCGACCGCCCCTTCATCCGTGGCTTCGACGCCCAGGGCGACACCTACCTGGACGGCGTGCGCGATACCGGCGCCCAGACCCGCGAAATCTTCGCCATCGAGTCTGTCGAAGTGGCCAAGGGGCCGAACTCGGCGGTCGGTGGGCGGGGCGCCGCAGGCGGCACCATCAACCTGGTGAGCAAGCGCGCACACCTGGGCAACTCGCTGGACGGCGCCTGGACCTGGGGCAGTGACCAGACCCAACGCTACACCTTCGACGGCAACTACCAGTTCAGCGACAGCGTTGCCGGGCGCCTGAACCTGATGACCCACGAAAGCAACGTCGCCGGCCGCGACAAGGTCAACTACGACCGCTGGGGCATCGCCCCCTCGCTGGCCTTCGGCCTGGGTACGCCGACCCGCGTCAACCTCGACTATTACCACCTCGAAAGCGACGACCTGCCGGACTCCGGCATCCCCTACAGCGTGCCGCGCGCAGGCAGCACCGCACGGACATCGGCGCATCCGGACAAGCCGGTCGACGGTGGCGACAGCGACAACTTCTACGGCCTGACCGGACGCGACTTCCGCAAGACCCGCGTCGATATCGCGACCTTCGCCATCGAGCACGACCTGACCGACACGCTGACCATCAAGAACACCCTGCGCCACGGCAACAGCATGCAGGACTACGTGCTGACCCAGCCCGATGACAGCGCCGGCAACGTCAACAACAACGGCGTCTGGCGTCGCGCCAACACCCGTGTGGGCAACACCGCCACCACCACCAACCAGACCGACCTGTTCGGCGAGTTCTACCTGGGCGGCCTGAAGAACAGCTTCTCCACCGGCGTCGAGTTCACCAAGGAAGAGTCCGACCGCCAGAGCTACACCGTCACCCCCAACAGCAAACTCACCTGCACCGGCCCGGGTAGTGGCGGCAGCTGCACCTCTCTGGACAACCCGAACCCGGACGACAACTGGGTCGGCACCGTCGCGCGCAACTACGCCGGCACCAGGACCAGCAGCAAGACCCGCGCGCTCTATGTGTTCGACACCCTGGAGCTGACCCCGCAATGGCTGCTGAACATGGGCCTGCGCTATGACCACTTCGACACCGACTACCGTGGCTACAACGCCGACGGCAGCACCGCGGTGAGCAGCAAGGGCGTACCCGCCAAAGGCTCGGACACCAGCGAGTTCATCACCGGCCAGCTGGGCCTGGTGTGGAAGCCGGCGGACAACGGCAGCATCTATGTGTCCTACGCCACCTCCGCCACACCACCTGGCGCCATGCTCGGCGAGGGTACCGAAGGCAACCCGCTGGGCAACACCACCGACCGTTCCGGCAACCTGCTGGGCAGTGACATGGAGCCGGAAGAGACCACCAACTACGAGCTCGGCACCAAGTGGGACCTGCTCGACCAGCGCCTGTCCCTGGCCGCCGCGCTGTTCCGCACCGAGAAGGAAAACGCACGGGTCCAGGTCAACACCAACACCTACGAGAACGTCGGTGAAACCCGCGTGCAAGGCATCGAGCTGTCGGCCAGCGGCAAGCTGACCGACAAGTGGCAAGTGTTCGCCGGCTACACCTACATGCAGGCCCGCCAGATCGACGGCGGCCCGCTGGGCAAGGCGAACGACGGCAACCAACTGCCCAACACGCCGAACAACAGCGCCAGCCTGTGGACCACCTACCAGCTGACGCCGAAGCTGACCGTCGGTGGCGGCGCCTTCTATGTCGATGACGTCTACGGCAGCGTGGCCAACACCACCATGGTCGACAGCTACGTACGCTACGACGCCATGGCCGCCTACAAGCTGACCAAGAACATCGACCTGCAGCTGAACGTGCAGAACCTCACCAACGAGGTCTACTACGACAAGGCGTACTCCACCCACTTCGCCAACCAGGCGGCGGGGCGCACGGCGTTGCTGACCACCAGCGTGCACTTCTAAACAGCCGCACCCCGAGCCCCGTTCATTCGCTTGAACGGGGCTTTTGCGTATCAAGGCATAATGCACGCCGCGCAGTTCCTGGCGGCAATACAAGGTGATCGATGTGGTGAAGAAGACGCTGTTCCAATTGCACTGGTTCTTTGGCATCACCGCCGGCCTGGTGCTGGCGCTGATGGGCGTGACCGGCGCGATCTGGTCGTTCCAGGAAGAACTGCTGCGCGCATTCAACGCCGAGGTACTCAAGGTCGAGGTACGCCAGGAAGGTGTGCTGCCACCGGCCGAGCTGGTCCGCCGGGTCGAGGCCGCGCAAGGCGACAAGGTCTCCATGCTCTGGGTCGATACCCGCGAGGGCAACGCCGCGCGAATCTTCTTCACCCCCGCCCCCGGCGAGCGCCGTGGCGAGCTGCGCTACGCCGACCCGTACACCGGCGAGCTCAAGGGTGACGTCGCCGGCCTGGGCTTCTTCAACCTCATGCTCAACCTGCACCGGTTCCTGGCCATGGGCGACACAGGCCGGCAGATCACCGGCGCCTGCACCCTGATGCTGATCTTCTTCAGCCTGTCCGGGCTGTACCTGCGCTGGCCGCGCAAGGCACTGAACTGGCGGACCTGGCTGACGCTGGACTGGGCGAAGAAAGGCCGCGCCTTTAACTGGGACCTGCACGCGGTGTTCGGCACCTGGTGCCTGCTGTTCTACCTGCTGTTCGCCCTGACCGGGCTGTTCTGGTCCTACGAGTGGTACCGCGAAGGCCTCAATCGCCTGCTGGCCGACCAGCCCGTAGCCGGCGAGCAGAAGCGTGGCGAAGGTCGCGGCGGTCGCCATGGCCCGCCCAAGGTGGACAAGAACGCCCCGCCCCTGGTGGTCGACTATGACGCCATCTGGACCAACCTCAAGGCCGCCGCAGGCCCCGGCCTGTCTACCTACAACCTGCGCCTGCCACCGGCCGGCGGGCAACCGGCGACCCTGTTCTACCTGCTCCAGGGCGCCGACCATGAGCGCGCTCTCAACACCCTCACCCTCGACCCGGCCAGCGGCCAGGTCAAGCGTCACGAGCGCTATACCGACAAGTCGTTCAAGGCCCAGTTGCTGCAGAGCGTCTACGCCCTGCACGTGGGCAGCTACTTCGGCCTGCCGGGGCGGATCATCGTCACCCTCGCCAGCCTGACCATGCCGCTGTTCTTCGTCACCGGCTGGCTGCTGTACCTCGACCGTCGACGCAAGAAGCGCCAGGTTCGCGCCGCACGTGGCGCGGTGGCCCCGCAGTCGAATGACGGCGACCGCTGGCTGATCGGTTTCGCCAGCCAGAGCGGCTTCGCCGAACAGCTCGCCTGGCAGAGCGCCGGTCAACTGCAAGCCGCCGGCTTGCCGGTGCAGGTACGCCCGCTGGCCGAGCTGGGCGAAGCCGAATTGCGCCAGGCCAACCGCGCACTGTTCGTGGTCAGCACCTTCGGCGACGGCGAGGCCCCGGACAGCGCCCGTGGCTTCGAGCGCAAGGTTCTGGGTCAAGCCTGGCCGCTGGACCACCTGGACTACGCCCTGCTGGCCCTGGGCGACCGCCAGTACCCGCACTTCTGCGGCTTCGCCCGCCGACTCCAGGCCTGGCTTGGCGAGCGTGGCGCCAGCTGCGCCTTCAGCCCGGTGGAGGTGGACAACGCCGACCCCGTCGCCCTGCAGCTGTGGCAACAGGAACTGACGCAACTGACCGGCGCCCGCCCGGTCGCCGCCTGGCAGCCGCCAAGCTTCGGCAACTGGCGCCTGTCGCGCCGCGAACGGATCAACCCCGGCAGCCAGGGGGCGCCGGTGTACCTGCTGGGCCTGCAGGCAGAAGCGCCCGCAACCTGGGAAGCCGGTGACCTGATCGAAATCCTGCCACGCAACGGCCAGCCCCGTGTCGATGCCTTCCTTGCCGGCCTGGGCCTCGACCCAAACAGCCCGGTGCAGCTCGATGGTCTGCGGGAGACCCTGGCGCAGGCGCTGGCCAGCCGCCAGTTGCCGGTCGGCCGCGAACACCTGGTCGGCCTGCATGCCCAGGCGCTGGTCGATGCGCTGATCCCGCTCACCGCCCGTGAATACTCGATTGCCTCCATCGCCAGCGATGGCGTGCTGGAGCTGATCGTGCGACAGGAACGCCACGCCGATGGCAACCTGGGCCTGGGCTCCGGCTGGCTGACCGAGTACCTGCCGCTGGAAGGCAGCGTCAGCGCGCGCCTGCGTCGCAATAGCGGCTTCCACTTGCCCGCCGAGTCGGCGCCCATGGTGCTGATCGGCAATGGCACCGGCCTGGCCGGTCTGCGCAGCCTGCTCAAGGCCCGTATTGCCGGGGGCGAACAACGCAACTGGCTGCTGTTCGGCGAGCGCAACCGGACGCACGACCTGCTGTGCGGTGAGGAACTGCAGGGCTGGGTGGAAAGCGGCGATCTGCAACGGCTGGACCTGGCGTTCTCGCGGGACCAGGCGCAGAAGATCTATGTGCAGGATGTGCTGTTGCAGCAGGCCGCCGAGTTCAAGCGCTGGGTCGAGGATGGCGCTTGCGTGTATGTCTGCGGCAGCCTGCAAGGGATGGCAGCCGGGGTGGATGCGGCGTTGCAGGGGGTGCTGGGTGAAGCTGTCGTGCAGCGGCTGATCGAGGATGGGCGGTATCGGCGAGATGTGTATTGAACAGTCGCATCCCCGGGGGCGCGTTGCGCCCCTTTCGCGGCACAAGGCCGCTCCTACACGGGGTTGTGATCGCCTGTAGGAGCGGCCTTGTGCCGCGAAAGCGCCTCATGACCTTCAATGCAGGTCGAAGGTATCGGCATCCAGGTTCGCCGGGAACCGCGCCCGGTACGCCGCCAGCTCCGCCGCCCGCAGCACCACGGTGAACACCCCATCGGCCTCGCCCGCGCTCAGCAGGCTCTCGCCCTGGAAGTCCAGCACCTGGCTGTCGCCGGAATAGGCGAAGCCCTTGCCATCGGTGCCCACCCGGTTAACCGCCGCGACGAAGCACAGGTTCTCGATCCCCCGCGCCGGCAGCAGGCGGTTCCAGTGCAGGCGCCGCGCCGCCGGCCAGTTGGCGGTGTACAGCAGCAGGTCGGTGTCCTGGGCGTCGCGGCTCCACACCGGGAAGCGCAGGTCGTAGCAGATCAGCGGGCGGATCCGCCAACCCTTGAGCTCGAACTGCACCTGGCGCTCGCCTGGGGTGTAGTGCTTGTGCTCACCAGCCATGCGGAACAGGTGACGCTTGTCGTAGTGCAGGATCTCGCCGTCGGGCCGCGCCCACAGCAGGCGGTTGCGGTGGCTGCCGTCGGCGGCCTGGATGATCACGCTGCCGGTGATCACCGCGTTGGCTTTCTTCGCCTGGGCCTTGAGCCACTTGTAGGTCGGGCCGTTCTCCGGCTCCGCCAGGCTTTCGGACTCCATCGAAAAACCGGTGGTGAACATTTCCGGCAGGACCACCAGGTCCACCTCGCCGGCCTGGCCGATCAGCTCCTCGAAATGCGCGTAGTTGGCCTCGCGGTCGTGCCAGGCCAGGGTGGTCTGCACCAGGGCGATTTTCAGGTTCGGCAGTTGGCTCAGATCGCGCATAGTTTCTCCGCTGCCTGGCGCAGCGTCTCCTCGCGTTTGGCAAAGCACAGGCGCACCAGGCGTTGCTCGGGGATGGGTTGCTGGTAGAACACCGACACCGGGATGCTGGCCACGCCATGCTCACGGGTCAGCCACAGGGCCATGTCGACATCGTTCAGGTCGGGCCGGATCTGCGAATAGTCCACCAATTGGAAATAGGTGCCCGGCGTGCGGGTGAAGGTGAAACGCGAGGCCTGCAGCAGGTCGCAGAACAGATCGCGCTTGGCCTGGTAGAAGGCCGGCAACTCGTCGATATGCTCGGGGTGCTCGGCCATGAAGTCGGCCAGCGCGCACTGCAAGGGCGTCACGCCACAGAAATTGACGTACTGGTGCACCTTGCGCAGTTCCGCGCTGAGGGCCGGCGGGGCGACCACGTAGCCGGTCTTCCAGCCGGTGACGTGATAAGTCTTGCCGAACGAGCTGACGACGAACGCCCGCGAATAGAGCTGCGGGTGGGCCAGCACGCTGGCATGGCGCACACCGTCGTAGATCAGGTGTTCGTAGACCTCGTCGCTGACCAGGTAGATATCGCGGTCACCGATCAGCCTGGCCAGCTGCTCCAGGTCGTCACGGCTGATCAGCGCGCCGCTGGGATTGTGCGGCGAGTTGAGGATGACCATGCGCGTGCGCGGGCTTAGGGCATCGCTGAACTTCTGCCAATCGATACTGAAACTGCCGTCGGCCAGCGGCACATGCACGCAGCGCCCGCCGGCCAGTTCCACGGACGGCTCGTAGCTGTCGTAGCTGGGGTCAAAGACGATCACCTCGTCGCCGGCATGGATGACCGCCTGGATGGCGCAGAAGATCGCCTCGGTGGCACCGGGGGTGATGGTCACTTCCTGGTCGGCATCGACGTTCGCGCCGTACAACCGTGCAATCTTCGCCGCCACCTGCTGGCGCAGCGCCGGCAGGCCGGTCATGGGCGAATACTGGTTGTGCCCGGCGGCCACATGGCGACCGACGGCATCGAGCAAGGCCTGGGGGCCGTTGAAGTCAGGGAAGCCCTGGGAGAGGTTGAGCGCACCGGTCTGCATGGCCAGTTGCGACATGGTGGTGAAGATGGTCGTGCCGACGTTCGGCAGTTTGCTGCGGATCATGGAGCCCTCTTTCCTGGGGTTTGTCCGGCACGGGATTGGGTCCGAGCATAGCGGATCAAGCAGTCAGGAAAAAGGTTGAAACAATAGGGGGATTGCGGTGGGTCAACCCGTAGAGGGAGATCAGGATTTACGCGTGTCCCTGTAGGAGCGGCCTTGTGTCGCGAAAGGGCTGCGTAGCAGCCCCGGCTATCTTGCAGTCCTGATGAACCCTGGGGCTGCTGCGCAGCCCTTTCGCGACACAAGGCCGCTCCTACAGGGGTTTCGCATGGCGTGACAAGCGGTTGTTAACGCTTGTCGCGACGCTTCTTCTCGGCCTTCTTGTGGTGCGACATCAGGCGGCGCTTCTTGTTGACCTGGCGATCGGTGAGGGTGTTTTTCTTGCCCTCGAACGGGTTGTCACCGCCCTTGTACTCGATGCGGATCGGCGTGCCGACCAGCTTGAGCACCCGGCGGTAGGTGTTCTCCAGGTAACGCGAGTAGGAGTTGGGGATCTTGTCGGTCTGGTTGCCGTGGATCACGATGAGCGGCGGGTTGGCGCCACCAAGGTGGGCATAGCGCAGCTTGATGCGGCGACCGTTGACCAGCGGCGGCTGGTGCACGCTGATGGCGTCTTCGAGGATCTGCGTCAGGCGGCTGGTCGGCCAGCGGGTGACCGCCGACTTGAACGCGGCCTGCACCGACTTGTACAGGTGGCCCACGCCGGTGCCGTGCAGCGCCGAGATGAAGTGGATGTCGGCGAAGTCGACGAAGAACAGCCGGCGCTCCAGCTCGGTCTTCACGTAGTCGCGCTCGCCTGGCTCCATGCCATCCCACTTGTTCAGGGCGATGACCACGGCGCGGCCGGCGTCCAGGGCGAAGCCCAGCAGGTTGAGGTCGTGGTCGACCACGCCTTCGCGGGCGTCCATGACGAAGATCACCACGTTGGCGTCCTTGATCGCCTGCAGGGTCTTCACCACCGAGAACTTCTCGACTTCCTCGTGGATCTTGCCGCGCTTGCGCACGCCGGCGGTGTCGATGAAGGTGTACTTCTCGCCATCACGCTCGAACGGGATGTAGATACTGTCACGGGTGGTACCCGGCTGGTCGTACACCACCACGCGCTCTTCGCCGAGCATGCGGTTGACCAGGGTCGACTTGCCCACGTTGGGGCGACCGATGATGGCGATCTTGATGCCGTCTTTCTCGCTCGGGCCGGGGATGCGCGTGGCCTCCTCGCCTTCGGCGACATCCTCGTCGAGGGCTTCTTCCTCGGGATCACGGGGAATATGGCCGAGCAGCGACTCCATCAGGGCGTTGATACCGCGGCCCTGGGAGCCCGCCACCGGGATGGCGTTGCCCATGCCCAGCGGCGAGAACTCGGCGCGGGCGATATCGGGATCGATGTTGTCGATCTTGTTGGCGACCAGGATCGCTTCCTTGTTCCGCTTGCGCAGGTGATCGGCGATCATCTGGTCGGCGGCGGTCATGCCGGCACGGGCATCGACCAGGAACAGCACGTAGTCGGCTTCCTCGATGGCCATCAGCGACTGCTCGGCCATCTTCTCGTCCATGCCGACTTCGTCACCGGTGATACCGCCGGTGTCGATCAGGATGTAGGAACGACCCTGCCAGCTGGCATCGCCGTACTGGCGGTCACGGGTCAGGCCCGACAGGTCGCCGACGATGGCGTCGCGGGTCTTGGTCAGGCGGTTGAACATGGTGGATTTACCGACGTTCGGCCGGCCCACCAGGGCGATTACGGGAACCATGCGGCTCTCCACTCTTGAATTCTTGAAAATGCAAAGGCCGCTGCAAGGCAGCGGCCGGAGTTCGGGCGGCGCGTCATGCGCCGCGGCCTGAGCCCGCGAGCGAGCTCAAGCATAGCTTCAGCGGATGGTCAGTGCCTCGAGCTTGCCGCTGTTGCCGAAGACGTAGATGGTGTCGCCGACCACCAAGGGTCGGGCGCGCAGGCCATCGCTGTCGATACGCTCACGGCCGACGAAGCGGCCATCGACCTGGCTGAGCAGGTGCAGGTAACCCTCGAAGTCGCCCACCGCCACATAGCTGGAGAACACTTCCGGCGCCGACAGCTGACGGCGGGCCATCGAGTCGTTGCTCCACAGCGAGCTGGAAGAACGCTCGTCGACGCTCTGCACGGTACCCGACGCTTCGCTCACGTAGACGTTGCCGAAGCCCTGGGCGACACCCACATAGCTGGAGGCATCGCGCTGCCACAGCACACGGCCGCTTTCCAGCTCCAGACCGGCGACGCGGCCCTGGTACGTGCCGACGTACAGCGTGCCACCGGACAGCAGCAGGCCGCCGTCGATGTCCACCACCCGGTCCAGCTCGGAACGGCCCTGCGGAATCGCCACGCGGCTCTCCCACACCGGCACGCCGTTGCTGATGTCGACCGCTACCACCTTGCCGGTGGAAAGGCCGGCCACGGCCAGGCGGTTGGTCACCACCGGCGCGCCGGTGCCACGCAGGGTCAGCACGGCCGGGCTGTTCTCGTAGATCCAGCGGCGGTCGCCGGTGGCGGCGTCGAAGCCGACCAGACGGTCGTCCTGGGTCTGCACCACCACCACGTCGCCGTTGTTGGCGGGCGGCGCCAGCACTTCGCTGCTGACGCGCGAGCGCCAGCGCTCCTCGCCGGTGCTGGAGTCCAGGGCGATGACCTCGCCCTTGAGGGTACCCAGCATGACCAGGCCGTAGCCCACGCCCACGGCGCCGGATACCGGCAGCTCGAGGTCCTTCTTCCACACCACGTCGCCGGTGATGCGGTTCAGCGCGAAGACCTCGCCGTTGACGTCGGAGGCATAGATGCGGTCGTTCTCGATGGCCGGCACCAGGGTGTTGTAGGTCTCACCCTGGCCGTCACCGATCGAACGGCTCCACTGCTTCTTCAGCACCACTTCCTCGGTGAACTTGGTCAGCTCGGCCGGGGGCAGTTCCTTCTTGCTGTTGCTGCTGCAACCCGCCGCCAGCACGGCGAGGGTGAGCACTGCTGCTTGTTTCCAACCCTTCACTTCAGGCGTCCCCTTTGGCCAGGTCATCCAGCTTCAGTTGCAGGCCACCGATCGCGGCGTCGTCGGACAGCGCGGCCTTGGCTTTTTCGTAGGCGCTGTGCGCGTCGTCGGCGCGGCCCAGCTGTACCAGCAGGTCGCCCTTGAGTTCTTCGCGGCTGGCCAGGAAGGCCTTGTCGGTGTCGCCCTCGAGCAGCTTGAGCGCGTCCTCGGCCTTGTCCTGGGCCGCGAGCACGCGGGCCAGGCGCTGGCGCGAGATCTCGCCGAGGGTGGCGTCGGCCGGCTTGTCCAGCACGCTCTTCAGCTCGCTGGCCGCGTCGTCCAGTTTGCCGCTCTCGACCGCGACCTTGGCCACGAACAGGCTGCCGTACTGGGCGTAGGCGGTGCCGCCGAACTCGCTCTTGAGCTTGCCGGACAGCTCGGCGACCTTGCTCGCGTCGGGCTTGCCGTCAGGCGTCAACGAGGTTTCCAGCAGCGCCTGGTACAGCACCGAGGCGCCCTGGGACTGGTTGGCCTGATACTTGTGCCAAGTCTGCCAGCCCAACACCACCACGCCGGCCAGCAGGGCGCCGGTCAGCAGCGGCTTGCCGTTGCGGTTCCACCAGTCCTTGGCTGCTGCCAGGCTCTCATCATCGGTACTCGACACCCCAATACTCCTATTCGCCTATTCGTTGTCAGACCGCGTCACGCCTGGGCGATCGCGGTTTCCAGGTGCGCGGCAAGCGCATCCCAGGCAATGTTCTGTTGTTCGCCCTGGCCACGCAGGGGCTTCAGGCCGATCTGCTGCTTCTCGAGCTCGTCGTCGCCCAGAATCAGCGCGAACAGCGCGCCGCTCTTGTCGGCTTTCTTGAACTGGCTCTTGAAGCTGCCGCCACCGGCATTGACCGCCAGGCGCAGGCCCGGCAGGCGATCGCGCAGGCTTTCGCTCAGGCGCAGGCCGGCCAGCTCTGCCGGCTCGCCGAAGGCGCACAGGTAGACGTCGATGGTGCGGCTGATCGACTCGGGCACCTTGCCCAAGGTCTCCAGCAGCAGGATCAGGCGCTCGATGCCCATGGCGAAACCCACGCCCGGGGTCGGCTTGCCGCCCATCTGCTCGACCAGGCCGTCATAGCGGCCACCGGCGCAGACGGTGCCCTGGGCGCCGAGCTTGTCGGTGACCCACTCGAACACGGTCTTGCTGTAGTAGTCCAGGCCGCGCACCAGCTTGGTATTGATCACGAACGGAATGCCGGCGGCGTCGAGGCGGGCCTTCAGGCCCTCGAAGTGCACACGGGATTCTTCGTCCAGGTAGTCTTCCAGCTTCGGCGCGCCGACCAGTACCGCCTGGGTGTTCGCATCCTTGCTGTCGAGAATGCGCAGCGGGTTGCTTTTCAGGCGGCGCTGGCTGTCCTCGTCCAGTTGCTCGAGGCGAGCCGAGAGGAACTCGACCAGCGCGTCGCGATAGCGGGCGCGGGCTTCGCTGGTGCCCAGGCTGTTGAGCTGCAGCTCGACTGCGTCCTGGATGCCCAGCAGGCCCCACAGGCGCCAGGTCAGCATGATCAGTTCGGCGTCGACGTCCGGGCCATCGAGGTTGAACACCTCAACGCCGATCTGGTGGAACTGTCGATAGCGGCCCTTCTGCGGACGCTCGTGACGGAACATCTGGCCGATGTACCAGAGCTTCTGCACCTGGCCGTTGCCGGTGATGCCGTGCTCAAGCACGGCACGCACGCAGGCTGCGGTGCCTTCGGGGCGCAGGGTGAGCGAGTCGCTGTTGCGGTCCTCGAAGGTGTACATCTCCTTCTCGACGATATCGGTGACTTCACCGATCGAGCGCTTGAACAGCTCGGTGAACTCGACGATCGGCGTGCGGATCTGGCTGTAGCCGTAGCTGTCCAGCAAGCCGGCCACGGTGCCCTCGAAATAGCGCCACAGCGGCGACTGGTCGGGCAGGATGTCGTTCATGCCACGGATGGCTTGCAGCGATTTGCTCACGAGTAGTCCTTACGAATCTGTGTCTCAGCCGCGGGCGATCAGCGCCGCGTCGGCCTCGGCCTTCTCGGCCGCTTTCTGGCGGATGAGCTTTTCCAGCTCGTCGACCAGGTTGTCGTTGTTCAGTTTCTGCGATGGCTTGCCATCGATGTAGACCAGGTTCGGCGTGCCGCCGGTCAGGCCCACGTGCGATTCCTTGGCCTCGCCCGGGCCGTTGACCACGCAACCGATTACCGCCACGTCCAGCGGCACCAGCAGGTCTTCCAGGCGCCCTTCCAGTTCGTTCATGGTCTTGACCACATCGAAGTTCTGCCGCGAGCAGCTCGGGCAGGCGATGAAGTTGATGCCACGGGAACGCAGGTGCAGCGACTTGAGGATGTCGTAGCCGACCTTCACTTCCTCGACCGGATCAGCGGCCAGGGAGATGCGGATGGTGTCACCGATGCCTTCGGCCAGCAGCATACCTAGGCCGACGGCGGATTTCACCGTCCCCGAGCGCAGGCCGCCGGCTTCGGTGATCCCCAGGTGCAGCGGCTGGATGATCTGCTTGGCCAGCAGGCGGTAGGCCTCGACGGCCATGAACACGTCGGAGGCCTTGACGCTGACCTTGAAGTCCTGGAAATCCAGGCGGTCGAGGTGCTCGACATGGCGCAGCGCCGACTCGACCAGCGCCGCCGGGGTGGGCTCGCCGTACTTCTTCTGCAGGTCCTTTTCCAGGGAACCGGCGTTGACGCCGATGCGGATCGGGATGCCACGGTCGCGGGCTGCGTCGACCACGGCGCGCACGCGATCTTCGCGGCCGATGTTGCCCGGGTTGATGCGCAGGCAGTCGACGCCAAGCTCAGCCACGCGCAGGGCGATCTTGTAGTCGAAGTGGATGTCGGCGACCAGCGGCACACTGACCAGTTTCTTGATGCGGCCGAACGCCTCGGCGGCGTCCATGTCCGGCACCGAGACCCGCACGATGTCCACGCCGGCATCGACCAGGCGCTGGATCTGCGCCACGGTGGCGGCGACATCGTTGGTGTCGGTGTTGGTCATGCTCTGCACCGCGATGGGCGCATCACCACCCACCGGCACATTGCCGACCCAGATTTTGCGGGATTCGCGACGTTTGATCGGAGATTCGCCGTGCATGACTTACTGTCCCAACTTCAGGCGAGCGGTTTCGCCACTGGTGAACGGGGCGACATCGACCGCCTGGCCGTTGTAGCTCACCTGGGCGCCGCGGGCGAAGCCCAGGCGCACCGCGAACGGTGGCTTGCCGGTCAGTTCCAGGCTGTCGCCCTTGCGCTTGATGGCGCTGAACAGCACCTTGCCGTTGCCGTCGGTGACCTGGGTCCAGCAATCGGCGGTGAATTGGATATGGACCTTGGCGCTGCCGGCCGGGGCCGGTGCGGCGTCAGCGGGCGCAGGCGCTGCGACTGGCGCGGTCGACGCGACCGGTGCGACTGGCGCTGCGGCAACAGGCGCGGTGGGCGTGACCACGGCAGGAGCGGTTGGCGCGGCAGCCGGTGCCACAGGTGCGGCGGCGGCCGCTGCCGGCGCGGTGCTGGTGGCTGGCGCGGCGGGTGCCACGGCCGCAACTGGCGCCTGGGTCTCGGCGACCGGCGCCTGCTCGGTAGCGTTCGGCTCCAGTGGCAGGACCTCGCCCTCGGGCTGCTGGCCTTCGCTTACGGCCTGGTCTTCCGGCTCGTCCAGCGGATGAATCTGCGTGGTGCCGTCGGCGCTCTCGACCTCGACGTGCTCCAGGGCGATCTTGGCCAGGTCCTTGCCGCGCAGGCTGCTCTGGTCCTGCCACCAGAAGAAGCCACCGCCGACCACCGCGACCAACAGCAACAGGCTGACCACCCGCAGGATATTGTGCGACAGCCGCACCGGCTCTTCGATGCGGCCAAGGGCGTGCACTTCGCTGCCCTGGGCGTGGGTGCCGGTGATCTGGTCGAAGGCCTCGACCAGGGGCGCCTGGTCCATGTCCATAAGCTTGGCGTAGGCACGGATGTAGCCACGGGCGAAGGTGTGCCCGGGCAGCTTGTCGAAGGCGCCGTTTTCCAGGTTGTTCAGCGAAGATACCGTGAGGTTGAGCTTGCGAGCGACCTCGGCCTGGCTCCATTCGCGTTTTTCGCGGGCCTGGCGCAAGACATCACCGGGGTTCTGGCGAGTCGCTGCTGCTACTTCAGTGTGCGCGGCTTTCATCGTTGCTCCGACAGGTATTGCTGATATTCCGGCGTACCGGGATAAAGTCGTTGTAATTGCTGGCCCAAACGGGTCGCGGTGCCCTGTTCGTCGAGGGCGAGTGCCAGGCGATGGCCCAGCAGCAAGCTACGGGCATCCTGGTCGCTCAGCTGGCTGAATCGATCGTAGTAATCCTGGGCCGGCACATAATGCCTGTTTTCGTAGGACAACTCAGCCATTTCGAGCAATGCCTTCGGTTGCCGCTGATTGAGCCGAAGGGCTTTTTCCAGGTAGGCACGCGCCTGATTACCCTGCCCCTGCTTCAGGGCGGTGAGCCCCAGGTTCTCGTAAACGCGGGAACGCTCAGGATACAAGGTATCGGCGGCAGCCTGGAGGAACATCGCCCGGGCTTCGTCGAAACGGCCCTGAGCATATAGGAAACTGCCGTAATTGTTGCGGATTCGTGTGTCATCCGGGCGGATGGCCAAGGCCTTGGCGAAGTGCTCGCCGGCCAGTGCGGGCTCATCCTCGGCCTGGAACACCAGGGCCAGTGCCGCATGAGCCTCGCCGTCACGGGCGTCCAGGGCCAGGGCCTTGCCCAGCGGCGCCTTGGCGCGCTCAGTTAAACCTTGTTGCAAATACCCCAGCCCCAACTGCACGTAGGCCCGCCCCGCCGCCTCACGCCCCTGGCGGCTGGCCAGGGGGTCGCCCGCGCCGCCGGACACGCAGCCGGCCAGCAGCGAAAGCGTCAGGATCGACAGCGCGGCGCGCAGGCTCATGGGGCAGGTGCTCGTCAGGGGCGCGCGGCGCTGTCTTGCGGCTCGTCGGCAGCCAGCTGGCGCACGGCGATGTAGCGCTCGCTGCGGCGGGTACGGTCGTTGACCTGACCTACCAGCTGACCGCAGGCGGCGTCGATGTCGTCACCGCGGGTGGTGCGCGTGGTCACGTTGAAGCCGCCGTGGTGCAGCAGGTCCTGGAAGCGACGGATGGCATTGTTGCTCGGTCGCTCGTAGCCCGAGTGCGGGAACGGGTTGAACGGGATCAGGTTGATCTTGCACGGCACATCACGCAGCAGCTCGATCATCTGCGCGGCGTGCTCGGGCTGGTCGTTGACGTCCTTGAGCAGGGTGTACTCGATGGTGAGCACGCGCTTGCCGCCGAGGGTGGACATGTAGCCCATGCACGACTCCAGCAGCATCTTCAGCGGGTACTTCTTGTTGATCGGCACCAGCTTGTTGCGCAGTTCGTCGTTCGGCGCGTGCAGCGACAGGGCCAGCGACACGTCGATGTGCTTGGCCAGCTCGTCGATCATCGGCACCACGCCCGAGGTGGACAGGGTGACGCGACGCTTGGAAATGCCATAGCCCAGATCTTCCATCATGATCTTCATGGCGGCGATGACATTGTCGAAATTCAGCAGGGGTTCGCCCATGCCCATCATGACCACGTTGGTGATGGCGCGGTCGATCTTGGCCGGAACGGTCCCGAAGGATTTGTTGGCAAGCCACACCTGGCCGATCACTTCGGCGGCGGTGAGGTTGCTATTGAAGCCTTGCTTGCCGGTGGAGCAGAAGCTGCAGTCCAGGGCACAGCCGGCTTGCGACGACACGCACAGGGTGCCGCGATCGTCGGTGGGGATGTAGACGGTCTCGACGCAGCTGCCAGAGGCAACGCGGACCACCCACTTGCGGGTGCCGTCGGCGGAAATGTCTTCACTGACCACTTCCGGACCGCGAATCTCGGCAACGGCCTCGAGCTTTTCGCGCAAGACCTTGCCGACATTGGTCATGGCGGCGAAATCATCGACGCCAAAATGGTGAATCCATTTCATCACCTGACCGGCACGGAAGCGCTTCTCCCCGATTGAGTCGAAGAACTGTTCCATTTCCGCCAGGGTCAGCCCCAGCAGGTTGATCTTGTCAGTCGATGTCGTCATGGATTCACCCTCACCCGTAAGCTTTCGCTTAGCGAGTGGTTACCTCGGTAGCAGCGAAGAAGTAAGCGATTTCGCGAGCAGCAGCGGCTTCGGAGTCCGAACCGTGAACGGCGTTGGCGTCGATCGACTCGGCGAAGTCGGCGCGGATGGTGCCTGGAGCAGCTTCTTTAGGGTTGGTGGCGCCCATCAGCTCACGGTTCAGAGCGATGGCGTTTTCGCCTTCCAGAACCTGAACGACGACAGGGCCCGAAGTCATGAAGGCAACCAGGTCACCGAAGAAGCCACGAGCGCTGTGCTCGGCGTAGAAGCCTTCGGCCTCGGCCTTGGACAGTTGCTTGATTTTCGAAGCAACGATTTTCAGGCCGGCTTCTTCAAAGCGAGTGGTGATCTTGCCGATGACGTTTTTAGCGACGGCGTCAGGCTTGATGATCGAGAAAGTACGTTGAACAGCCATGGAAAACTCCAGAATATTGAGTGTTGCGAAAAATTAAACCCGCGAATTATACGCGGGTTCCAGGGGATTGCCTAACCTGCGGCGTGCGCTCAGTCGGCTTCTTCGATCCAGGCCGCCTGGATGGCCTCGAGAACCTTCTCGCCGCAACGCGACGGATCGTCATCGAAGTCCGGCAGGGCCATGACCCAAGCGCGCAGATCGACGAAATTCACGTAATGAGGATCGACCTCGGGCTTGCTTTCCGCAAGCTGGATGGCGATCTCAAGTACATCAACCCATTTCAGACTCATGTACAGACCCTCAGTGCGGCGCTTCGGCGGCGTGGTTGAGCGAATATTTGGGGATCTCTATGGTGAGGTCCTCATCGCCGACGACCACCTGGCAACCCAGGCGCGACTGCGCCTCCAGGCCCCAGGCCTTGTCCAGCATGTCCTCTTCGAGCTCGTCCGCTTCTTCAAGGGAGTCGAAGCCTTTGCGGATGATGCAGTGGCAGGTGGTGCAGGCCTTGACGCCGCCGCAGGCGCTTTCCATCTCGATGTGATGGTCGTGGGCCAGTTCCAGGATGTTGGTCCCGGTCGGCACTTCCACGGTCAAGCCCTCGGGGCAGAACTTCTCGTGCGGCAGGAATGTCACCAGCGGCATCGGTTACTCCTCGATCTCATTCAGGTTGCGCCCGGCCAGTGCGGCTTTGACCGTCGAATCAAGGCGACGGGCGGCAAATGCATCGGTCACCTGCGACAGACGCTTGGTCTGTTGCTCGATGGCGGCGCCATCGGTGCCGGTCAGCAAATCACGTAGTTCTTGCATCTGGAATTCGATCGCGTCGCGCTCGTCGCTGCTGAGCAGGCGCTCGCCATCGGCGTCCAGGGCGCCCTGCACCGCCTCGAGCAGGCGCTCGGCGTCGACCTGGTGCTCGCGCAGCTGGCGCGCATGCTTGTCGGAGCCGGCGTGCTCGAAGGAGTCCTTGAGCATGCGGGCGATCTCGCCGTCGGTCAGGCCGTAGGACGGCTTGACCTGGATGCTCGACTCCACGCCCGAGCCCAATTCACGGGCCGCGACACTGAGCAGGCCATCGGCGTCGACCTGGAAGGTCACGCGGATCTTCGCCGCGCCCGCGACCATGGCCGGGATGCCGCGCAGTTCGAAGCGCGCCAGGGAACGGCAGTCGCTGATCAGCTCGCGCTCGCCCTGCAGCACGTGGATCATCATGGCCGACTGGCCATCTTTATACGTGGTGAATTCCTGGGCGCGGGCCACCGGGATGGTGGTGTTGCGCGGGATCACCTTCTCCATCAGCCCGCCCATGGTCTCAAGACCCAGGGACAGCGGGATGACGTCGAGCAGCAGCAGCTCACCGCCTTCGCGGCGGTTGCCGGCGAGGGTGTCGGCCTGGATGGCAGCACCGATGGCCACCACCTGGTCCGGGTCGATCGAGGTCAGCGGGGTACGGCCGAACAGCGCGCCAACCGCCTCGCGCACACGCGGCACGCGGGTCGAACCACCGACCATGACCACCGCGCCGACCTCTTCCAGCTCGATGCCGCTGTCGCGCACGGCGCGGCGGCAAGCCTTGAGACTGCGGGCGATCATCGGTTCGATCATGGCTTCGAAGGCGGCACGGGTCAGCTCGCCCTGCCAGGCACCATGCTGGACGCTGACCGCTTCACTGTCGGTCAAGGCTTCCTTGGCCGCGCAAGCGGTCTGCAGCAGCAGGCGCTGGGTGGCCGGATCGAGGTCGGCGGACAAACCGGCCTGCTCGATGATCCAGCCGGCGATGGCATGGTCGAAATCATCGCCACCCAGGGCAGTGTCGCCACCGGTAGCCAGCACTTCGAAGACACCGGCGGTCAGGCGCAGGATGGAGATATCGAAGGTACCGCCGCCCAGGTCGAAAATCGCCACGACGCCTTCGGCATCCTGGTCCAGGCCATAGGCCACGGCAGCTGCGGTCGGCTCGTTGAGCAAGCGCAGGACGTTGAGGCCGGCCAGCTTGGCGGCGTCCTTGGTCGCCTGGCGCTGGGCATCGTCGAAATAGGCCGGGACGGTGATCACCGCGCCGACCAGCTCGCCACCGAGGGTTTCCTCGGCTCGCTGACGCAGCACCTTGAGAATATCGGCCGACACTTCCACCGGGCTTTTCGGGCCCTGGACCGTGTCGATGAACGGCATGTGCGATTCACCGCCGACAAAGCGGTACGGCAGTTGCTCGCCCAGCTGCTTGACGTCCGCCAGGCCACGCCCCATCAGGCGCTTGACCGACAGGATGCTGTTGAGCGGGTCGCTGGGGGCCGCCTCGCGCGCGGCCAGGCCGACTTCGACAGCGTTGTCGAGATAACGCACGGCGGAAGGCAGGATGACACTGCCCCGGGCATCGGGCAGCGGTTCGCTGCGCCCGCTGCGCACGGCGGCGACGAGAGAATTGGTGGTGCCCAGGTCGATGCCCACCGCCAGGCGGCGCTGGTGCGGCTGGGGGCTCTGACCGGGTTCGGCGATCTGCAGTAGGGCCATGCTTATCTGAGTACCTTAGGCGTCATCACGGGCAACGCCGGGGTTAATCGTCGAGGCGCTCTTCGAGTTGGCGCACTTCTTGGGCGAGCTTGTCGAGGAACTGCATGCGGCGCATCAGGCGCTCGGCCTGCTCACGCTGCGCAGCAACATCCCAGCAGGCGGCGAAATCCTCGTTCAGCGTGTCCTGGGCGACCTTGAGGCGCTTCTTGAACACGGCGACACCGTCGAGATCGGCTTCGTCCTGCAGGTCTTCGAGCTCTTCGCGCCACTGCATCTGCTGCAGCAGGAAGTCCGGGTCGTGCACCGTGACTTCCTGAGGCACCTCGTGGCCGCCGATGGCCAGCAGGTAGCGGGCCCGGCGCGGCGCGCTGCGCAAGGTCTGGTAGGCGTCGTTGAGGGCCGCCGACTTTTCCAGGGCTACGCGCTGCTCGCGCTCGGAAGCGTCGGCGAAACGGTCCGGATGGACCTCGCGGGCCAGCTCGCGGTAGCGAACGGCCAGCTTGTCGAGGTCCAGGCGAAAACCGGGTTGCAGCTCAAACAGGGCGAAATGACAGGGAGTACCCACGGCCAGCCTCAAACGTTGAAGCTTTCGCCGCAGCCACACTCACCGCGCACGTTGGGGTTGTTGAACTTGAAGCCTTCGTTCAACCCTTCCTTGACGAAGTCCAGCTCGGTGCCATCGAGGTAGACCAGGCTTTTCGGGTCGATGATGACCTTCACGCCATGGTTCTCGAACACCTGGTCTTCGGCGGCGAGCTCGTCGACGAACTCCAGCACGTAGGCCAGGCCCGAGCAGCCGGTGGTGCGCACGCCCAGGCGAATGCCCTCACCCTTGCCGCGCCCGTCGAGGGAGCGGCGAATGTGGTTGGCGGCGGCTTCTGTCATGCTGATAGCCATCGGAACTCCTTACCTCGCGACAGTCGACTTAGATCAAGCCTTTCTTCTGCTTGTAATCGCGAACAGCGGCCTTGATGGCATCTTCGGCGAGCACGGAGCAGTGGATCTTGACCGGCGGCAGTGCCAGCTCTTCAGCCAGCTGGGTGTTCTTGATGGTCTCGGCCTCGTCCAGGGTCTTGCCCTTCATCCACTCGGTGGCGAGGGAGCTGGAGGCGATGGCCGAACCGCAGCCGTAGGTCTTGAACTTGGCGTCTTCGATGACGCCCTGCTCGTTGACCTTGATCTGCAGGCGCATCACGTCGCCGCAAGCCGGGGCGCCGACCATGCCGGTGCCGACATCCGGATCGTCGGCGTTCATCTTGCCGACGTTGCGCGGGTTTTCGTAGTGGTCGATGACCTTTTCACTGTATGCCATGGTGCAATTCCTTCCTCATCAGGGAGCCGCTCTTGCCGGCGACTGCTTAGTGGGCGGCCCACTCGATCTTGGAGATGTCGACGCCGTCTTTGTACATGTCCCACAGCGGCGACAATTCACGCAGCTTGTTCACGGCTTCGCAGACTTTCTGCGCGGCGTAGTCGACTTCTTCTTCGGTGGTGAAGCGGCCGAAGGAGAAGCGGATCGAGCTGTGCGCCAGCTCGTCGTTGCGGCCCAGGGCGCGCAGGACGTAGGACGGCTCGAGCGAAGCGGAGGTGCAGGCCGAACCGGACGAAACGGCGATGTCCTTCAGCGACATCAGCAGCGACTCGCCCTCGACGTAGTTGAAGCTCAGGTTCAGGTTGTGCGGCACGCGCTGGGTCTGGCTGCCGTTGACGTACAGCTCTTCGAGGTCCGAGACCTGCTTGAAGAAGCGGTCGCTCAGGGCCTTGATGCGCACGTTTTCAGCGGCCATTTCCTGCTTGGCGATGGCGAAGGCCTCGCCCATGCCGACGATCTGGTGGGTCGGCAGGGTGCCCGAACGCATGCCGCGCTCGTGGCCGCCGCCGTGAATGATGGCTTCCAGGCGTACCCGCGGCTTGCGGCTGACGTACAGCGCGCCGATGCCTTTCGGGCCGTAGACCTTGTGCGCGGAGAACGACATCAGGTCGACCTTGAGCTTCTGCAGGTCGATTTCGACGCGACCGGCCGACTGGGCGGCATCGACGTGGAACAGTACGCCGCGCGAGCGGGTCAGTTCACCGATGGCGGCGATGTCGTTGATCGAGCCGACTTCGTTGTTCACGTGCATCAGCGAGACCAGGATGGTGTCGTCGCGCAGCACGGCCTCGACCATGGCCGGGGTGACGATGCCGTCTTCTCCGGGCTCGAGGTAGGTGACTTCGAAACCTTCACGCTCGAGCTGGCGAGCGGTGTCCAGGACCGCCTTGTGCTCGATCTTGGAGGTGATGATGTGCTTGCCCTTGGTCTGATAGAAGTGCGCCACGCCTTTCAGGGCGAGGTTGTCGGACTCGGTGGCACCGCTGGTCCAGACGATCTCGCGCGGGTCGGCGTTGATCAGTTCGGCGACCTGGCGGCGGCCGTTCTCGACTGCTTCCTCGGCCTTCCAGCCGAACACGTGGGAGCGCGAGGCCGGGTTGCCGAAGTTCCCGTCGACCAGCAGGCACTCGGCCATCTTCTGGGCGACACGGGGATCGACCGGCGTGGTCGCGGAGTAATCGAGGTAGATCGGCAACTTCATTGAGTATCTCCTATCAGGCGGTGGCGTCGCTCGTCGCTGTGGTTTCAGTCGACGGCGGACGTCTCAATCTTGTCCAGCTGGGCAACTCGGCCTGCGACACGGCGCAGGTCCTGGCGCTGGGCGACTTCCTGCACCTCACGGCGCATGACGAGGTCGGCCAGGCTGATGCCACTGAGGAATTCATGGATCTGCTGGCTCAGGTCGCACCACAGGTGGTGAGTCAGGCAGGTATCACCGGCGTGGCAGTCCCCCAGGCCCTGGCAACGGGTGGCATCGACCGATTCGTTGACCGCGTCGATGACCTGGGCCACCTGGATGGTTTCCATGCCCCGCGACAGCTGGTAGCCGCCGCCCGGACCGCGAACGCTGGATACCAGGCTGCTGCGGCGCAGCTTGGCGAACAGCTGTTCCAGATAAGAGAGGGAAATGCCCTGGCGCTCGGAAATGTCGGCCAAAGACACCGGCCCATGCTGCGCGTGCAACGCCAGGTCGAGCATGGCGGTCACGGCGTATCGGCCTTTGGTAGTCAGTCGCATGGCGTATGGGTACCACGGGAGTTACAGGATGTGTGCGAGTATGCGATTCCCGAGCATTTAAGTCAACTATTAGACCTAGTGCTTTAGTCGGGTATGCATGCGGGAGGCGGGCGCGAGTGTAGCAGACAAGGGGCGCAAGCACACGCCCCTTGTGTCGGGCCGGCGCAATCAATGCGACTGAGTGTCGCCCTGCTTGAGTTCGGCGCAGGCCGCGGCGAAGTCGTCGTCGGGCAGCGCCGGCAGCTCCTTGGCACAGTAGTCACTGCCCATCCGGGTCAGCGCGCCGCACATGCCCTCCAGGCGCTCGTCGACGGCCTGCAGGTGGTCGAGCATCTGGCCGATGGCGCGGGCCACCGGGTCCGGCATGTCGCCGCTGACGCCGTAGGCATCGAAGCCGATCTTCTCGGCCATGGCCTTGCGCTTGGCCTCGACGGCGTCATCCTCGGTCTTGACGATGATCCGCCCCGGGATGCCCACCGCCGTGGCGCCGGCCGGCACCGCCTTGGTGACCACCGCGTTGGAGCCGATCTTGGCCCCGGCGCCAACGGTGAACGGACCCAGCACCTTGGCCCCGGCACCGACCACCACGCCGTTTTCCAGGGTCGGGTGCCGCTTGCCCTTGTTCCAGCTGGTGCCACCGAGGGTGACGCCCTGGTAGAGGGTCACGTCGTCGCCGATCTCGGCGGTCTCGCCGATGACGATGCCCATGCCGTGGTCGATGAAGAAGCGCCGGCCGATGGTCGCGCCCGGGTGGATCTCGATGCCGGTCATCCAGCGACCGAAGTTCGACACCAACCGCGCCAGCCACTTGAAGTCGCGCCGCCACAGGGCATTGCCCAGGCGGTGCAGCCAGATGGCATGCATCCCCGGGTAGCAGGTCAGGACCTCGAAGGCGTTGCGCGCCGCCGGGTCACGATGGAAAACGCTCTGGATATCTTCACGCAGACGCTCGAACATCTGTCAGTCCTTCCTTTTATGCGGCTCGCCCCGTGCGACCTTCTGGGTCTCGGTAAGAATGCCGCGCAAAATGCTCATTTCCGGACGCTCGACCGAGCTTCGCCCATACAGCCGGCGCAGGCGCGCCATCAGGTGCTTGGGTTTCTCGGGATCGAGGAAGCCGATGTCCACCAGGGTCTTTTCCAGGTGGTCGTAGAACAGCTCCATTTCGTCCATGGTCGCCAGCTCGCTGGCGTCGACCTTCTCGACCTTTGCCGCACTACCCTGCCCTGCCAACCAGGCCATGCGCACCTCATAGGAGAGCACCTGGACGGCGGCGGCCAGATTCAGCGAGCTGAAGTCGGGGTTCGAGGGAATGTGCACGTGGAAGTGACATCGCTGCAGTTCTTCGTTGGTCAGGCCGGCGTGCTCGCGCCCGAACACCAGGGCGATCTCTTCGCCGCCCATGGCCTGGGCCACGGCCTTGGCCCCGCACTCGCGCGGATCGATCAGCGGCCAGGGGATGCTGCGCTCACGGGCGCTGGTGCCCATGACCAGGCTGCAGCCGACCAGCGCCTGTTCAAGGCTGTCGACCACCTGGGCGTTGTCCAGCACGTCGTCGGCGCCCGAGGCGCGGGCGCTGGCGTCCGCGGTCGGAAACTCTTTTGGCTGCACCAGCACCAGGCGCGACAAGCCCATGTTTTTCATGGCACGCGCAGCGCCGCCGATGTTGCCGGGGTGGCTGGTATTGACCAGAACAACACGAATATTTTGCAGCAAGGTGTCGTGCTCTCGGATGCGGAAACAGGAGGGTTCGATCTTACAGAACCGACCAGCGTAACGCCATGAAAGCAAATGTGACACTTCTGTCGTCAAAGATTTCTGCTAGAATGATCGGCTTTCCTCTTTAACATCTCCAGGTGACCTTCCCATGCAGCCTATGCTGAATATCGCCCTGCGCGCCGCTCGCAGCGCCAGTGAACTGATTTTCCGCTCCATCGAACGCCTGGATAGCATCAAAGTCGACGAAAAGCAGGCCAAGGACTACGTGTCCGAGGTTGACCGCGCCGCCGAGAAGGTCATCGTCGAGGCCCTGCGCAAGGCCTACCCGAACCACTCGATCCAGGGCGAAGAGACCGGCCTGCACGCCGGCACCGGTGAAGAAGGCAAGGATTACCTGTGGATCATTGATCCGCTGGACGGCACCACCAACTTCCTGCGCGGTGTTCCGCACTTCGCCGTCAGCATCGCCTGCAAATACCGTGGCCGCCTCGAGCACGCCGTGATCGTCGACCCGGTTCGCCAGGAAGAATTCACCGCCAGCCGTGGCCGTGGCGCCCAGCTCAATGGCCGCCGCCTGCGCGTCAGCTCGCGCACCAGCCTGGAAGGCGCGCTGCTGGGCACCGGCTTCCCGTTCCGTGACAACCAGATGGCCGACCTGGACAACTACCTGGGCATGTTCCGCGCCCTGACCGGCCAGACCGCCGGCATCCGCCGCGCCGGCTCCGCCAGCCTGGACCTCGCTTATGTAGCCGCCGGCCGTTTCGACGCCTTCTGGGAGTCGGGCCTGTCCGAGTGGGACATGGCCGCGGGCGTACTGCTGATCCAGGAAGCCGGTGGCCTGGTGAGCGACTTCAACGGTGGCCACGACTTCCTCGAGAAGGGCCACATCGTCGCGGGCAACATCAAGTGCTTCAAGGCCGTGCTGACTGCCATCCAGCCGCACCTGCCAGAGCACATGAAGCGCTAAGCGCTGATTGCGGACACAAAAAAAGCACCTCTCGAGGTGCTTTTTTTGTGCCTGCACGATGACCTGTAGGAGCGGCCTTGTGCCGCGAAAGGGCTGCGAAGCAGCCCCGGCAATCTTGATACATACCGAAGATCTCGGGGCCGCTTCGCGCCCCTTTCGCGGCACAAGGCCGCTCCTACAGGGGGGCACTTGCCGCTTATTGCCCCGGCTGGTTCTGCCCCAGGATCAACTTGCCATTCTTGTCCAGCGGGATGGTCGAGCCCGGCTCGTGATCCATCTTCACCTTGCCCACCTGGTCACCGATGGAATAGGTCACGTTGTAGCCGACCACCTTCTCGCTGATGTCGTTGACCGTGTTGCAGCGCGTCTGCGTGGTGGTGTAGGTATCACGCTCCTGCATGTACTCCTGGGCCTTGTTGCCCGCGTAGCCACCACCCACCGCACCGGCCACGGTGGCGATCTTCTTGCCAGTACCACCGCCGATCTGGTTGCCCAGCAGGCCGCCAGCCAGCGCACCGACCACGGTACCGGCGATCTGGTGCTGGTCCTTGACCGGCGCCTGGCGCGTCACCGCGACATCCTTGCACACCTCACGCGGGGTCTTGACCTGCTGCTTGATCGGCTGCACGTCGGTGACCTGGGCGTACTCAGGCCCTTTGTTCACCAAGCTGTAGGTCGCCACAGCACCTCCGGCAGTTACACCGACAGCACCCAGAACCGCACCCACCAGCATTGATTTGTTCACGTGAACCTCCTGATCGTACCCGCGGGCTCCGGCCCGCCTTCTCCCTGCCTTGGAGCAAAAAAAAAGGCGCGAGTTCAACACTCGCGCCTCTCTTTGCGCCAAATGGCGCGGGACAAGCCTTACGGACGCTCGTCCACACCCTCGGTCTTGACCGGCGGGATCAGGTCTTCACTGCTCAGGTTCAGCCAGATCAACACCACGTTGGCGATGTAGATCGACGAGTAGGTACCCGCCATGACACCGATGAACAGCGCCAGGGAGAAGCCGAACAGGTTGTCGCCGCCGAAGAACAGCAGCGCGGCAATGGCCAGCAAGGTCGACACCGAGGTGGCGACGGTCCGCAGCAGGGTCTGGGTGGTCGAGATGTTGATGTTCTCGATCAGCGAAGCCTTGCGCAGCACGCGGAAGTTCTCGCGCACCCGGTCGAACACGACGATGGTGTCGTTGAGCGAGTAGCCGATGATCGCCAGCACCGCCGCCAGCACCGTCAGGTCGAAGGTGATCTGGAAGAACGACAGGATGCCCAAGGTGACCACAACGTCGTGGATCAGCGAGATGATCGCGCCCACGGCGAACTTCCACTGGAAGCGGAAGGCCAGGTAGATGAGGATGCCGCCCAGCGCCAGGAGCATGCCGAGGCCGCCCTGGTCACGCAGTTCCTCGCCCACCTGCGGGCCAACGAACTCGACGCGCTTGACCGTGGCCGGGTTGTCGCCGCCGATCTTCTGCAGCGCCTCAGCCACGCGGTTGCCCAACTGCGGGTCATCGCCCGGCATGCGCACCAGCAGGTCGGTGGTGGCGCCGAAGCTCTGCACCACAGCATCGTGGAAGCCGGAGCCGACCAGCTCGGTACGGACCTTTTCCAGGTCCGCCGGACGCTCGTAGGTGAGCTCGATCAGCGTACCGCCGGTGAAGTCCAGGCCGAAGTTCAGGCCCTTGTGCCACCAGCTGAACAGCGCCAGCACGGTGAGGAGCACGGTAATGGCGAACGCGACATTGCGCACGCCCATGAAGTTGATGGTTTTCATCGCAGCTCCCTCAAACCCACAGCTTCTTGATGTCACGCCCGCCGCAGGTCAGGTTGACCAGTGCGCGGGTCACCATGACGGCGGTGAACATCGAGGTGAAAATCCCGAGGGACATGGTGACCGCGAAGCCCTTGACCGGGCCGGTACCCATGGCGAACAGGATGCCGCCGACCAGCAGGGTGGTCAGGTTGGCGTCGACGATCGCCGAGTAGGCGCGGTTGAAACCTTCGTGGATGGCGCGCTGCACCGACATGCCGGCGGCGATCTCTTCGCGAATACGCGAGAAGATCAGCACGTTGGCGTCCACCGCCATGCCCATGGTCAGCACGATACCGGCGATGCCCGGCAGGGTCAGGGTGGCGCCCAGCAGCGACATCAGCGCCAGCAGCAGGACCATGTTGCCCGCCAGGGCGATGGTCGCCAGCACGCCGAAGGCGCGGTAGATGGCGATGATGAACAGCGAGACGAACAGCATGCCCCACAGGGACGCGTCGATACCCTTGGTGATGTTGTCGGCACCCAGGCTTGGGCCAATGGTACGTTCTTCAGCGAAGTACATCGGCGCGGCCAGGCCACCGGCACGCAGCAGCAGGGCCAGTTCGGACGATTCGCCCTGGCCGTTCAGGCCGGTGATGCGGAACTGGCTGCCCAGCGGCGACTGGATGGTCGCCAGGCTGATGATCTTCTTCTCTTCCTGGAAGGTCTGCACCGCGACTTCTTTCTCGACGCCGTCGACCACCTGCTTCTGGTAGCGGGTGACCGGCTTCTGCTCGATGAAGATCACCGCCATGCTGCGCCCGACGTTGGTACGGGTGGCGCGGCTCATCAGCTCGCCGCCGTGGCCGTCGAGGCGGATATTCACCTGCGGGCGACCGTGCTCGTCGAAGCTGGCCTGGGCGTCGGTAACCTGGTCACCGGTGATGATCAGGCCGCGCTCTACAGGGGCGGAGCGGCCGCCTTCGCGGAACTCGAACACCTCGGTGGTGGCCTTGGACGCGCCTGGCTCGGCACCGAAGCGGAACTCCAGGTTGGCGGTCTTGCCGAGGATTCGCTTGGCCTCGGCGGTGTCCTGCACGCCCGGCAGCTCGACCACGATGCGGTTGGCGCCCTGGCGCTGGACCAGCGGCTCGGCCACGCCCAGCTCGTTGACCCGGTTGCGCACGGTGGTCAGGTTCTGCTTGATCGAGTATTCGCGGATCTCGGCGACTTTCGCCTGGGTCAGCGCCAGACGCAGCACGGCGAGCTCGTTGCGCTCGGTGGTGGTCAGGTCGAAATCATTGAAATTCTTGCGGATCAGGCTGCGGGCCTGTTCGCGGGTAGCATCGTCGGCGAAGCCCAGCATGATGCCGCCATCCTGCTGGGGCAGGCTGCGGTAGCGGACGCGCTCTTTGCGCAGCAAGGTCTTGACCTCGCCTTCGTAGACTTTCATGCGAGCGGTCATGGCCTTGTCCATGTCCACTTCCAGCAGGAAGTGCACACCACCGGACAGGTCCAGGCCCAGCTTCATCGGGCTGGCACCCAGGTTGCGCAGCCACTGCGGGGTGGTCTGGGCCAGGTTCAGGGCCACGACGTAATCGTCGCCGAGGGCCTTGCGCGCCACATCCTTGGCCGGCAGCTGGTCTTCCTGGTTGGTCAGGCGTACCAGGGCACTGCCCTTCTCGCCCAGGCTGCCGCCTTTGACGGCGATACCGGCATCGGTCAGCGCCTTGGTCACGCGATCGAGGTCGGCCTGGCTGACATGCAGGGCGGAACTGGCGCCGCTGATCTGCACCGCCGGATCATCCGGATAGAGGTTGGGTGCGGAATAAATGAAGCCGACCGCCAGTACCACCACGATCAGCAGGTATTTCCACAGAGGGTATTTGTTCAGCATCACGCCGCCCGTTCAAGACGCGGGGCGCTTTGCGCGCCCCGACTGGAAAAGAAAACCGGTAACTCAGATAGCCTTGAGCGTACCTTTCGGCAGGGTCGCCGCCACGGCGCCCTTCTGGAACTTCAGCTCAACGTTGTCGGACACTTCCAGGACCACGAAGTCATCGGCAACCTTGACGATCTTGCCGGCGATGCCGCCGGTGGTGACCACTTCGTCACCTTTTTGCAGGTTGCTCAGCAGGTTTTTCTGCTCTTTGGCACGCTTGGCCTGCGGGCGCCAGATCATCAGGTAGAAGATGACCAGGAAACCAACCAGGAAGATCCACTCGAAGCCGGTACCGGCTGGGCCGGCGGCTGGGGCTGCAGCGTCCGCGTAGGCGGCGGGAATCAAGAAGCTCATTGGGCACTCCTAATGAATATTTTCTAATAATGGATGCGAACAGTCAGTCCAAGGGCGGCACAGGCAGCCCGCGCTTGGCGTAGAAGGCGTCGACAAAGGCGGCCAATTTACCCTGTTGAATAGCCTCGCGTAAACCGGCCATCAAGCGCTGGTAATGGCGCAAGTTGTGGATGGTATTCAGCATGCTGCTCAACATTTCGCCGCACTTGTCCAGGTGGTGCAGATAGGCGCGCGAGAAGTTGGTGCAGGTATAGCAATCGCAGGTCGGATCCAGCGGCGATTCATCATGGCGATGGAACGCATTGCGGATCTTGATCACCCCGGTATCGACGAACAGATGGCCGTTACGCGCATTGCGCGTGGGCATCACGCAGTCGAACATGTCGACGCCGCGGCGCACACCCTCTACAAGATCTTCCGGCTTGCCTACCCCCATAAGGTAACGAGGTTTGTCAGCCGGCATCTGCGCAGGCAGGTAGTCCAGCACCTTGATCATCTCGTGCTTTGGTTCGCCAACCGACAGGCCGCCGATGGCCAGGCCATCGAAGTCGATGTTGACCAGCGCTTCCAGCGAGCGCATGCGCAGGTCCTGGTACATGCCGCCCTGGACGATGCCGAACAGCGCCGCGGTGTTGTCGCCGTGGGCATTCTTCGAGCGCTGGGCCCAGCGCAGCGACAGCTCCATGGAGGTGCGCGCCACGTCGTGCTCGGCCGGGTACGGGGTGCACTCGTCGAAGATCATCACGATGTCCGAGCCCAGGTCACGCTGGACCTGCATGGACTCCTCGGGCCCCATGAACACCTTGGAACCGTCCACTGGCGATGCGAAGGTCACGCCTTCCTCCTTGATCTTGCGCATGGCGCCCAGGCTGAACACCTGGAAACCACCGGAATCAGTGAGGATAGGGCCTTTCCATTGCATGAAGTCGTGCAGGCCGTTGTGTTTCTTGATGACCTCGGTACCCGGGCGCAGCCACAGGTGGAAGGTGTTGCCGAGGATGATCTCGGCGCCAATGGCCTCGATGTCGCGCGGCAGCATGCCCTTGACCGTGCCGTAGGTGCCCACCGGCATGAAGGCCGGGGTCTCGACGGTGCCACGGGGGAAGGTCAGCCGGCCACGACGGGCCTTGCCGTCGGTGGCCAGCAGTTCGAACGACATTCGACAGGTGCGACTCATGCTTGATCCTCTGGGCCGCGTGGCGCCGGATTGCGGGTGATGAACATGGCATCACCGTAACTGAAGAAGCGGTACCCGTTCTCGACCGCCGCCGTGTAGGCGGCCATGGTCTCGGGGTAACCGGCGAAGGCCGAGACCAGCATCAGCAGCGTGGACTCCGGCAGGTGGAAGTTGGTGACCAGGCAATCGACCACATGGAACGGCCGGCCCGGGAAGATGAAGATGTCGGTGTCGCCGCTGAAGGCCTTGAGCTCGCCATCGCGCGCCGCGCTCTCCAGCGAGCGCACGCTGGTGGTGCCCACGGCGATCACCCGGCCGCCACGGGCGCGGCACGCGGCGACGGCGTCGACCACATCCTGGCTCACTTCGAGCCACTCTTTATGCATGGTGTGGTCTTCGATCTTGTCGACCCGCACCGGCTGGAAGGTGCCGGCGCCCACGTGCAGGGTGACGAAGGCGCGCTCGACGCCCTTGGCGGCGATCTTCGCCAGCAGGTCTTCGTCGAAGTGCAGGCCGGCGGTGGGCGCGGCCACGGCGCCGGCGCGCTCGGCGTAGACGGTCTGATAGCGCTCGCGGTCGGCGCCCTCGTCGGGACGGTCGATGTACGGCGGCAGCGGCATGTGGCCGACGCGCTCGAGCAGCGGAAGCACCTCTTCGCTGAAGCGCAGTTCGAACAGCGTGTCGTGACGCGCGACCATCTCGGCCTCGCCACCGCCGTCGATGAGGATCTGCGTGCCTTCTTTAGGCGCCTTGCTGGCACGCACATGGGCCAGCACGCGGTGGCTGTCGAGCACGCGCTCGACCAGCACTTCCAGCTTGCCGCCGGAGGCTTTCTGGCCGAACAGGCGCGCCGGGATCACCCGGGTGTTGTTGAACACCATCAGGTCGCCCGGGCGCAGGTACTCGAGCAGATCGGTGAACTGCTTGTGGGCCAGCGTGCCGCTGGGGCCATCGAGCACCAGCAGGCGGCTGCCATGGCGCTCGGCCAGCGGATGGCGGGCGATCAGGGAATCGGGGAGTTCGAAAGAAAAATCGGCGACGCGCATGATGATGTTCGGTTCGACAGGGCCGCAAAGTTTAGCCCAATGTGTGAAAATTGACCATGAAAGCCGATTGACCGACCCAAGGCACCTCTCTATACTGCGGCGCCACAAGCCCTGATGGCGGAATTGGTAGACGCGGCGGATTCAAAATCCGTTTTCGAAAGGAGTGGGAGTTCGAGTCTCCCTCGGGGCACCAGATAGAGCCTGTAGATCCCTGATCTACAGGCTTTTTTCATTTCTGCGGCGTAATTTTGGCATAGATCGGCACCGGCAACGCCGGCTACTCCCAGAGTTGCGCTTAGCCAGCGCCTCAAGGAAGAGGGTTCGTTGATGGATTGGCTGCAGTTCTTTTCAGCTCTAGTGGGCTCGCTGGCTTGGCCGGTAGCCGTTGTAACGGTTGTGTGCCTTCTAAAAGGTCCCATCCTCGGCTTGATCCCGAAGATCCGAAGCTTCAAGTACGGCGAGCTTCATGTAGACCTGTCCGAAGCGTTGCAGTCTCTGAAGGAAGAGCTTCCAGCTGCGCCGATCGAGCCAGTCGCAGAGGAGGAGGCGCCAGAGGCAAAGGTGTCTGTGCCGCTGCAAATTGCTGCCGTATCGCCGAGAGCCGGGATGATTGCCGCTTGGCTTGAAGTCGAAGGTGCCTTGAACACAGTACTAAAACGCGAGGGTCAGGAATCTGCCACGGAACAATTGCCGAGGCAAAAACTGGATCTCCTCCGCGAAGAGGGCCTCATCAATGGGCCTACGTACAGAGCGGTGCTGCGGACATCTCATCTTCGGAACGAAGCAGTGCACATGTTGGACCGGGAGATCACCTACGACGATGCGGTTGCGATGGTCGACGTTTGTGCGCGATTGGTCGATAGCATAGGCGCATACAGAAAGCCGGAGTGACATCGCTGCACATCCCATGCGCTAGTTGGTGAGACGTGTGGGCATAGATACGTGTGCGTGAAAGGTCCCGAATTCTAGAGCCATCACACTGTATACGCGTCATACGAAACGCCCCCCTGCACGTAGCAAAGCAAAATTTAGGTTGACCCCTAAAAAGCCTGTCAGATTTGTCAGATAGATATTCTTACCTCTGTCTAACCCTTCTATCTCAAGGCCCACAGCGTTTTCATGTAGTGTCAGAAAGGTGTCAGAAAGGTGTCAGCGGGGTGTCAGAACCTGACAAAACCACTGTGTCAGATTTCGATTTATCAAGTCATTGATTTACAAGGTTTTTTATTTTGGCTTGTCAGATTTGCCACGAATTTCCCAGTTCGCTGTCAGATCGCAAACCCAGTAAATACACGGCCTCCAGCCGATTTCCTGACGGACATCCATGTTCTGACAGGGATTTGGGCGTCAGCCTGAAAAACCTTTCATGGGGCACCCCGAAGCTATCCTTCAAACTGCCCCGCGTAGCGAATTGACCAAGAGCATCAGCATGCGCAAACCAGCGACCCAAGCGGCACTGCCCATCATCGAAGTCATCCAGTCCGGCAAGGCATGGGAAGTGCATTGGGACTACCAGGAAGCGCCCGAGAGTTCGATCCTGTTCAAGCGCCGCGAGTACCTGGACGGCTACATCGATGGCGCGATGGACGCGATCGGTATCTCACCTGAGAAGGTGGCGTGTGCGAGTGCTCGTACCGGGTCCGTCAAGCGCCTGACTGAGGCCCAGGCCCTGCAGTTGCGTCATGCCCTGGACCGCCTGTTAACCCCAGTCGTCGCCAAGGAATTCCAGCGCCTGAAGAAGGAAGCCAACCTTCCCCACCTCCGCTTGGTGGCAGCTCACCAGGACTGAAGCGCTGTGCAAAGCTGAAGAAACGCCGGGCCCCCACCGTACGGGGGCTCCAGGCGCATCTGCGCTCTGCACCGGCTCTAATGACCATGTTCAAAATGAAAAACCTGGCAGAATCGGGATTTTTCGCCGCTCCCTCACGGATTCCGTGGTCTACAGCCGACCCACCCGGCTGCTCTTCCCCGCCGCACAGTGCAACTGCGTCTGCACAACCTGTCATTTTCTTTCACTGTGTGAAATGGCCGCCCCCTTGCGAGAGCCCGCAGGCGGCGCGGCCTGCAGCTGGCGTTGCACCCCACCGCTGGTTTGCACTAATTCACGACGAAAAGCGCGTCGGCGGGAGGGGGATAAATGATTTTCTCGCTCAATTTTTTTTGCCGTCGATATTTTTCCTGCGTGTCGAGTTCGGCATCTGGTCGCATTCCCCTGTACCGTTGGGTCTTTATCCAATACTGTATATGCATACAGCATTCCTTGCGGGTGCCTCATGCTCGCTCAACAAACCAACCTGATAACCCTTCCAGAGTGGTATTACCTGCTCCAGGACATAGATTCGCTGATCCAAGAGCCAACGAAACACCACCGGGAACTGCTGCACCAGGCGTACGCGCTGCGCGATGCCCATGCTGTCGATGATGGGACGCTGACCGAGATGCTGGAGTTGGCTGACGAAGCATTGGTGTATGCGCATGAGTCGGCGTCTGCCGAGCATTGGTGAAGGTGCAGAGGTTATGTACATGCTCATCACGCCGATGCGGCAACGGGGCATAGACCTTACGCCTCAGGAGCGTCGGCAGTCTCGAGCAGTGGAGGGCGACGTGCGGGTGACTTGTGTCCAGGACTCACGGATTGGAAGAGCGACCAACCTCGCCGAGGTGTTAGCGGGCCCGGGTATGCAGGATCGACCTTTGCCGCCACTGCACGATGCAAGGCTTTCAGGCATGGCTACGCGGGGCTTCGTACTCAGTGGGTTTGAGGTGGTCGATGGATGCGCCTATGCGCAGTCCTGGTGGTGCCGCCTGGAATGAAAACAGGGGCCGAAGCCCCTGTTTTTTTAGCCGCTAAAGCTCCTGAACGATCCGGAACAAGCGCACCGACCAGTAGGCGGCTTGCAGCGCTCGGATCACTTCTTCAGGCAAATAGCGGTGGACGAAATTTTTCATTGTCCAATGCTCCTGATGTTGTGATGTGAACCCATCCGACTCTCGTCGGTGGGACCGCCACTCCAACTTTGCGAAGCTCAAAACGATGGAACTGCGGCGATCTTTGCGATGACACTTACGGCAACTTCTGTTTCGAGCACTTTATTGTCAACCCAATTACGTTGACTACAGAACACTCAGAATTTCGATATACCGAAAGCGTCTCTACGCGGGATCGCGGTGTTGACCATGTGTTGACGGCTTCGCGAGGTAGCAATAGGCTTTGAACTGCGACGTAACAAAGCCGTACCTGCTGAAGTAGTGGCGTCGATGCTAGCACGCTAGACGCACCCCGAAAAAGCACACCGAAGCCCGCCTCTGCGCGGGCTTCGGCGTTTTAGGTCATCAGTAATGCCCCCAGGTTGTTGTATCAAATCGGCGTTGCCCAGACGTTTAGGGCGTTAGAGCGAAATGAAGCAACAACCTTGAGATACGGGCCACGCCTAAAAAATCCGACGAACGGTACGAACAAAATTAAGCTAGCTTAACCGAACTTTATCGGTGGTCCCTCAAGAGGGCCTAAAGAGAGCCTAAAGAGAGCCTAAAGAGAGCCAGTAGTTTTTGTAGTAATACAAGTAAACGCAAGGGTGACTGGTATTACGGTAATACCTGCCGGACGGCCGAAGTGCTAACAAGATTCACTTTGTGAGACATCCGAAGAGTGGCTTTGTTAACAGAACTCGTTGAAGGCATGCAGGCCGATTGATTGGCCAAATCGCGAGCCTAGGATGTGATGGGCTTTAGCTTCGCAGAAAGCAACAAGACGGAGCCGGCCGCCTGCCTGAACGCAGCCGCGTTGCTCGGCACGGGCATCGGTCCATGCACGTGCCCAGCCAGCTGTGTGTTCATCTCCTGGGCGAGGTCGAGCAGGTCACACAGTGCCTGCAGCACGTTCACACCCTCCGATCCCAGCCAAGTCTTCGATGCCTGTAAACGCTAGCTACCTGTCGTGATGCTCGTGCACATGCCCTCGATGCGCTCCTGGACATTGCCGCCGATCATCGCGTTTAGCCTCCGCGCCGTTACCAGGTTTAGGTTGCGCCCGGTGCCTGGTGCAGGTATCGACTGCGGCTAGGCTCGCAGATCCGCCGGACAGCAGCTTAAGCACGCTCAGCGCCTCGACCTTCTTCACCCTGCCCACTGTCTCGGTCGAGTGATCGTCCACGTTCCTGATATGGCTCTGGAGCTGCTCGCGGTTGGCCAGCGGCTCGACTTCACGCTTGATCGCCTTGCCCTAGAACTTCCCGTACGTCTCGCACAGCCAATTGCCGTCCGCATCCGTTCGCTGCTGACAGGCCTCGTTGTGCTGTCAGACTGGTCCCCTTTCGCTCCCCGGGGTAGGTTCAGCCCGGGCGGCAGGATCTGCTGGAAGGTTTTTTGCGCGGCAGACCGTAAGCGAACGACACGACAACGGTGCAACCTCCGCCAGTTCATATCCAACACTTTCGACCAATAAACATCTGGTTCAGCTTCAGCAGGTCAAGACAGTGTGCGTTCCGATCCCGCCCCCTCAAGCAGTCACAGGATGACTGGCGCCCCCTTTAGATTGCTTTTTGCCATCATCAAGCTAACCTCCTCGGTGCTTGGTGATTTCGCAGCCCAAAAGCATATCACCCGCGCATAGATGTTAAGTCATTACCGATCCGACACACGGAAGCAAGGACTAGCACATGCAATCATTTATCGTTAACAGAAACGTTCAAGCGAACGGCGACTACGAAGTGCACAACACAACGATTGGCTGCCGCTACATGCCGCAGCCGGAAAATCAGGTACCTCTCGGGAACCACCTATCGTGTACCGGTGCTGTCAATACCGCTCGAGTTGCAAACCCCACCCTAAGGATTAATGGTTGTTACTATTGCTGTAATCCTTGCCACACCAGCTAGCTCGTCTTACTCGCTCCCAAGGAGCGGTCTTGTACCGCTCCTACCTGCGCTCCTGGCAAATGCTACGGCTTCAGGCTCGTTTCACGCCTAGTCCTTTAAGACTTTCCCCATTCCCTGTAGTCCATTTCCCAAACATACTCCCAACCCCTTTCAAGCCATTGCGATGGTCTGGATCGGCCTCTAGTCTCGACCCGTCGCTGCCAAATCAGCGACCGGCTTTGACAGGCCGCTCCAGTAATTAACTCGCACAGCTTTGCCACCTATGGCGGCTGTACGTGGGGCGCCTTCGGGTGCGCCGGGTTTCCTTACTGACCGGTCTGTCAACCCACGTACCGCTGCCACCCTCTTGTTTGACAGCAATGGTGACGGCCCTTCAGTAAGGATCACACCATGTTGAAGATTGTCCCCGATCCACCGCTTTCTCCCGAAACAGCACACTCGCTCGAAGACCTGCTGATCCAGATCTCGGAACGTCTGTTCTGCGCCCTCTCCGTCACCCACCAGAACGCCCTCACCCAGGTCACCAGCACAGCACGTGGTATGTCCATGGCAACGATGCACGAAATCGAGGCCGCCCGCGGGCTGGTGGAACTGGCACTGAGCAAGCTTCAGATCAAGCACTGAACAGGGAGCAAACACGATGAACGACAAGACTGCCGGCGTGACCGGATTCGGCTATGGCGATGGCGAGCAACCACTGTTCCGGGTCGAACCGGGGCAGGATGGTAAATCAGCCATGGAACAGGCTTCGGCGATAATGGCGTGCGTGAAGCGCATGACATTGCTCGCAGCGACTGATGGCGAGGTCAACCTTGGCTGGGGAGCACACTTGATGAGCGATATGGCCAAGGCGGTGATGGATGATGTGGAGTTGGGTCGCCAACGGGGTTCGACTGAATAGCCCCTGCCGAACGTCTAACGCCTAAATAGGCTGTACCCGCTCCCACAAGCTCGGCAAAGCTCCGTGGGAGTGGGCTTGCCCGCCAGTAGGTGCGTTGATGCCATTTGAGCCAAACTGGTGACTGCACAGAAAATCACACAAAGTGCAACTTACTGTATAGCCACAGCCACCGTTCTACACTAAGTTACACAAACCGTGACTTTCTGTTGATCAGCCCCATGCCTGCACAGCCGCTCCAGTGCCTCTACCGAGGCCTGCACCACCTCGCCACGCCCCAGCGCTATCTGTTCACGCCAGCGGATATGCGCGCCCTGGTGCCCGGCTTGTCCGACGGCGCCTATCGCTCGCTGCTGAGCAGAGCGTCCAACGACAGCATCCTGATCAGGGTATGCAGGGGGCTTTACCTCTTCACTCCGGCCAAACCCAACCCTGGGCTCGTGCTCTATCACGCTGCGGCCCGCCTACGAGCTGACAACCTCAACTACATCAGCCTCGAGTGCGCCCTCAGCGATATCGGAGTGATCTCTCAGGTACCACAGAACTGGCTGACTATCATGTCGTCAGGACGAAGCCAGACCATAAGCTGTGCAGCTTTCGGCACGGTCGAGTTCGTCCATACCTCCCGTACCGCTCTCGAACTCAACGGCCAACTCGACTACGACGACCGCTGCCGCCTATGGCGCGCCAAAGCCTCGCTGGCCTTGGCCGACATGAAGCGGACCAGACGCAATCTGGAGCTGATCGACTGGAAAACGGCCAATGAACTTGTTTGATCGACTTGTCCAACACGCCCTGGGCCACACACCTGAGCTCGCGCCACTGCAAGTGGTGGTAGAGAAGGAACTGCTGCATCACGACATCATGCGGATACTCAGCGAGTCCGGATTGCTGCAGAGGCTCTGCTTCATCGGCGGCACCTGCCTGCGAACCTGCTATGGTTCCAGGCGCCTGAGTGAAGATCTCGACTTCACCGGTGGCGCGGATTTCAAACGGGAAGACTTTTCAGCTTTGAAGGAAAGCCTGATTGCTAGGCTGAGTGAAAAGTACGGATTGCAGGTCGATGTGAGCGAGCCGTTGCACACGCCAGGCAATGTGGATACCTGGAAGCTGTGCGTGCAGACACGCCCCGAGGCTCGCAACCTGCCCGCGCAGAGAATCCACATCGACATCTGCGCGGTCCCGTCCTATCAATGCAAACCCATGACCTTGCTGAACCCTTACGGGGTCGATATGGGAACTGAAGGATTGATCGTCAACACGCAGAGTCTGGAAGAGATCTTCATCGACAAGCTGCTGGCTTTCGCCCTGCGCCGAGGACGCATCAAGAATCGTGACCTCTGGGACTTGGCCTGGCTCAAACAGCGCGCCGTAATACCGGCTTTCGCACTGGTCAGGCGCAAACTTGGGGACCACGCGGTTACTGCCGACTGGCTATTGCAGCAAGGTACGGAGCGAGTCGCCTGTTTGCAGCAGGCGCAGACGCAGCGCGACTTCCAGGCGGAGATGCGCCGCTTTCTTCCCTTGCAAGTGGTGTCGCAGACTATCGAAAACCCAGCTTTCTGGATCTATGTGGTAGAGACCGTCGAGCAGTTGTTCGGTGAGCTTTGCTTGTCCCTGGACGCCGCGGATGCTCGCGCTGGCGATCAGAGGTTCCTGATGTAAGGTAATGGCTTGCCGGCCCAGTACTAACACCACCCTTGCGACCACACTGGGTTGGTCACCTCTCCACACAGCGGAACATCATCCATGCCACTGAGCCATCGCCCCGTCCGATCTGCCGACATCGCCACGCTCTGCAACTTGCCTCAAGGCCCGGACGAACTCTTCTATATGTTCCCCAAAGCCACCTACCCGCTCACTCCCGCTGCACTGAGCGAAGCCATCGCCCAGCGCAGCGGTTCGACGGTGATCGAGATTGACGGGGTGATCGTCGGCTTCGCCAATTTCTACAAAGCCGAACACGGCGGTGTCTGTGCGCTGGGTAATGTGGTGGTGGCACCGGCTGCGCGGGGTCAGGGCGTGGCACGTTATCTGGTGCAGTGCATGATCGACTTGGCTCGCCAAGCCTTCGCGGCGCGGGAGGTCTGGGTGTCGTGTTTCAATCACAACACCGCAGGGCTGCTGCTTTATCCACAGCTGGGTTTTGTACCGTTCGGGATTGAGGAGCGGCAAGCGCCGGATGGAAGCCGGGTGGCGCTGGTTCAGATGAAATTACCAACAGCCTGACCGCCGCCTCAGGACTCAACGTGGTAGGACGTGGGGTTGAGCCTGCAAGTCGATTCCCAATGCTCGAATAACCTTGAGTACAGTATCGAATCTCGGTTTGGCTCCAGGACCGAACGCTTTGTAAAGGCTCTCACGACCCAGGCCCGTCTCCTTGGCGATCTGTGACATACCACGTGCCCTGGCAATATGACCCAACGCACGAAGAATTTCGTCAGTGTCACCATCCGCGAGCACTTGGCTCAGGTACTCACTGATCGCAGCATCGCTGCCCAACAGATCAGCCATGTCAAATGGTACGAGTTTCTCGTTCATTTCAGCTCCTTCGCCAGTGCCTTTGCCTTAAGGATGTCACCGGCCTGCGAGGACTTGTCTCCACCCACCAGAAGCAAAATCAACCTGCCCTGCCTGCTGGTGAAGTAGACGCGGTATCCACCTGATACATCAATGCGCAGTTCACTGATACCGCCACCAACGGGTTTGAAGTCCCCAGGGTTACCCAGTGAGAGTCGTTCAATCCTGCGGGCGATAGCGATTCGCGCACGCAAGTCGCACAGATTCGCCAACCAGGTGGCAAAGCTTTTCGTTTGTTCGATTTCGTAGCTCACCAGGCCCTCCGAACTGTATCCGAATAGATACTAACTATCAATACTGAAGGCAACCACGTGTCGGGTACCTTGCGAGCCTTCACAATGCAGGAGTGGCACCAGATCCAATACAGGGAGCCTTCCCAAGTCCGCGTCATCCAAGTCTCGAAAATTTTTTGCAACACCCCACTCAGGAACCTTGCTCCCCGATCCTGCGTCGGAACCTGCATCCCCTGCATCGAGGTTCTCCCCACGTGAAAGCCCTCCTCGCCCGCAAATACCGCCTGGTGGTCAAGACCTTCGGCTACATCGGCTGGTCGCTGTTCTGGCTGCTGATCTGGGACGTGCTGGTCACCATCGACTTCATGCTGTTCTTCAACAGCAAGTTCAGCCTGCCGCTGATCCCGCTCACCTTGCTGGGCTCGGCGCTGGTGGTGCTGGTGAGCTTTCGCAACAGCAGCGCCTACAACCGCTGGTGGGAGGCGCGCACGCTGTGGGGCGCGCTGGTGAACAGCTCGCGCAGCTTCGCCCGGCAGGTGCTGACGCTGGTCGACGATCCGGTCGATGGGCCGAACCCGGTGAAGGCGACCTTGCTGCGCAGACATATTGCCTACGTGAACTGCCTGGCGGCGCACCTCAAGGGCGAGCAGTGCCCGGATGAGCTGATGGCCTTCATACCGCCCGGGGAATTCGAGCGGCGCAATCGTTCGAACAACTTCGCCAACGACATCCTCGGCGGCTCGGCGGCCTTGCTGGCCCAGGAGTACCAAGCCGGGCGACTGGACAGCATCCGCCTGGCGCGGCTGGAATCGACCCTGGTGGACATGTCCAACGCCCAGGGCGGGATGGAGCGGATCGCCAATACGCCGCTGCCCTACCCTTATGTGTACTTCCCGCGGCTGTTCATCACGTTGTTCTGCCTGATCGTGCCGGTGGGGCTGGTGGAGTCGCTAGGCTGGTTCACGCCGCTGGCCTCGACGGTGGTCGGCTTCATGCTGCTGGCCATCGAGCGGATCGGCACGGACTTGCAGAGCCCGTTCCGCTTCAGCGAGCACCAGATCCCGATGGACACGATCTGCGAGACGATCGAACGCAACCTGGAGTCGATGCAGCGGGAGGCGCAATGTGGCGCCTTGGCGCACTGAGCCGCCCGCTCTCCTTTATTCCCGCCGGGCGTACTCCCGGCAATTCTCCCAGCCGATTCCACTCTGGGCCGTGTGCTGCAACAGCCACTCCAGCGCCGGCTGCGCCTTGGGCTGATTGTCGCGGAACTGGATCACGCCCTTGCGCCACAGCAGCATCAGCGTCAGCACCCGCTGTGCCGAGGCTTCAGCGGTCAGCGGCCCGTCGTCCTGGGCGTCGATGTCCCACAGTGAAACCTGCATCTGCTGGCTGTCCATGAATGCCTCGCCATCGGCGCGGCGCTGGCCGTAGGGTGGGCGGAACAAAGGCACGTACTGCTCCGCCAGGTCGGCCTGGACCCGTGCCTGGCTGCGCCGCAGCGAGTCCTGCCAGTCCTGCCACTGGGCGTGGGAGCGGTACTCCCACCCCTGGATACCCACGCACTGGCCGGCATACAGGTCGCTCACCGGGCCGGCGTCGCGACGTTGCTGCAGGCGGTTGCCGAGCACGAAGAAAATCCCGTCGAGCTTCTGCCGCCGCAGGTAGTCGGCCACCGCATCGGTGCTGCCGCCCTGGGGCCCCGGGCCGCCAACGAAGGTCAGGAGGAACATCCGGTCGTTGAGCGCCTCACCATTGCGCTCGCGGCTGGACAGCTTGGCCACCTCGCTGGTGGTCTGCGGGAACAGCGCGGCCTTGCGCAACTGCTCATCCAGGTACCGAGTGTGGAACTGGTGACTGGGCTCGACCCATCCGGTATAGAACGTGCCGACATCCTCGGCGAAAACAGCAGACTGCGTGCGCAGGTCAGCCATGGACTCGACCGGGTAGCAGAACGAGGCATCCTGCTCGCAACTCTTCTGCGCCTGTTGATAACTTGTCCACAGGCGCTGCCACAGACGTGCCCGTACCGCCCGCACGACGGTCAGGTTGACCTGGCGCAGGCCGAGCCGGGTCGTCAGCGCCTGCTCGTCGAGCATCTCGCTTTCGTGCAGCACCCGGGCGAACGACAGGATCTCCGCCCGCGACGCCACGTCGAACAGCGTCGGGCTGTCCAGCTGCTCGGGCCACAGCTCACGGTCGAAACTGACGAAATCCGCCGGGGCCGCCTGCGCGCCCAGGCTGAGCAGCCCGGCGAGCAGGGCAAACGCGATACGCACGATGAGCAATCTCCTTGAAGGCATGGCGCGCACTATAGCGCGACCGCCCGCGGTTTAATGTGGCGATGTTCGGTGACTATCGTCGCCATAGTTTGGCGTTGTGCCAGCGGCCCCGTAGAATTCGCCCGACGATTCCAGGAGCCGACCCGATGCTGACGGTGATTTCCCCCGCCAAGACCCTCGACTACGACACCCCGCCGGTAACCCAGCGCCACACCCTGCCCCAGTACCTGGACGATTCCCAGGAACTGATCGTGCAACTGCGCGAACTGGCGCCGGCGCAGATCGCCGAGCTGATGCACCTCTCCGACAAGCTCGCCGGCCTCAACGCCGCACGCTTCGGCAGCTGGACCCCGGATTTCACCCCGGCCAACGCCAAGCAGGCACTGCTGGCGTTCAAGGGTGACGTGTACACCGGGCTCGACGCCGAGAGCCTGGGTGAGGACGACTTCAGCTACGCCCAGGACCACCTGCGCATGCTCTCGGGCCTGTACGGCCTGCTGCGCCCGCTGGACCTGATGCAGCCCTACCGCCTGGAAATGGGCACCAAGCTGGCCAATGCCCGCGGCAAGGACCTGTACGCCTTCTGGGGCACGCGCATCAGCGAATGGCTGAACCAGGCCCTGACCGACCAGGGTGACGACGTGCTGCTGAACCTGGCCAGCAACGAGTACTTCAGCGCGGTGAAGAAGAGCGCGCTGAAGGCGCGGGTGATCGATGTCGACTTCAAGGACCTGAAGAACGGCCAGTACAAGATCATCAGCTTCTACGCCAAGAAGGCCCGCGGGATGATGAGCCGCTTCGTGATCCAGGAGCGGATCAACGATCCGGAGCAGCTCAAGCGCTTTGATATGCAGGGTTACTACTACAGTGCCGAGCAGTCGAAGCCGGATCATCTGGTATTCCTGCGCGATCACGCTGAGGGCTGATGGCCCCAGGGGGCGCTTTGCGCCCCTTTCGCGGCACAAGGCCGCTCCTACAGGGAAGCGCATACCCATGTAGGAGCCTTGTGCCGCGAAGCAGCCCCATCCCACCCTCGCCCTGCAACGGGGCACGCTTTCACCCTTGAATTCGCCAAATAACAGACGCCAAAAAACCATCTACCCTATCCTTATTGCAAAACGCCATAAGACCGTTCGTAGTTTTTTGACGAAAATTGAAAAAATTTTTCGCATGCTGGCCTATAACCATCCTCCTGCGATTTCGCCCTTTATATACGGGGACGAAACTGCTGCGTGCTATCAGATTGAAAGTATTTCCCTCTGAAAAAATATTTAGAAATCTTTCATCGTGACGAAACCGCCCCCGGAACTTCTGCCAAGGGACATGGCTCATAGCACCCGTAACGAGTTTCAAGCGCCCAGCGTGAGAGATGACTTACAGATGACAAAGGGCCGCCATTCTCAACCGGCCCGAAAACTTCAACGGCGGTACAGGAAGTGCCAAAAGCCATGAACCATGCAGGAGGCAAGCGCCCCTAAAATTCGTCCTAGTGGTTGATTTCAAAGGATTTATCCACTTGAAAAAACAAGCACAGCACTTCACCAACGGTGAATTGCAATAAAGACGGCTGCATTTCAGGGCACGCCATTTTTAATACTGGCCTTTGACTGCCAACTTTGAGTGCATAACTTTTTGCGCTCCGGATTTATTCATGCCTGCGTTCGGTGAAGTGTCAATTCGCCATGGATCCGTGCGCCCTAAAACTGCTGGTCAATCAACCCGGTCGGCTCTTCGCTGAAGGGCTGGCGTGATAAACACACGAGGTGAATGCGATGCGTATCAGCATCTTTGGTTTGGGTTATGTGGGTGCAGTCTGTGCAGGTTGCCTGTCGGCACGAGGCCACGAAGTGATTGGTGTGGACGTGTCCAGCACCAAGATCGACCTGATCAACAAGGGCAAGTCGCCCATCGTCGAACCGGGCCTGGAAGAACTGCTGCAGCAAGGCATCGCCAACGGCCGCCTGCGCGGCACTACCGACTTCGCCGAGGCCATCCGCGCCAGCGACGTGTCGATGATCTGCGTCGGCACGCCGAGCAAGAAGAACGGCGACCTGGGCCTGGAATACATCGAGTCGGTGTGCCGCGAGATCGGCTACGTGCTGCGCGACAAGGCCAGCCGTCACACCGTGGTGGTGCGCAGCACCGTGCTGCCGGGCACCGTGAAGAACGTGGTCATTCCGATTCTGGAAGACTGCTCGGGCAAGAAGGCCGGCGTCGACTTCGGCGTCGCGGTCAACCCTGAGTTCCTGCGCGAAAGTACCGCGATCAAGGACTATGACCAGCCACCGATGACCGTCATCGGCGAACTGGACAGCGCCAGCGGCGACGTGCTGCAGGCCCTGTACGAAGAGCTCGACGCGCCGATCATCCGCAAGCCGGTCGAAGTGGCCGAGATGATCAAGTACACCTGCAACGTCTGGCACGCGACCAAGGTCACCTTTGCCAACGAAATCGGCAACATCGCCAAGGCCGTCGGCGTCGATGGCCGCGAGGTGATGGACGTGGTCTGCCAGGACAAAGCGCTGAACCTGTCGCAGTACTACATGCGCCCGGGCTTCGCCTTCGGCGGCTCATGCCTGCCGAAGGACGTGCGCGCTCTCACCTACCGCGCCGCCAGCCTCGACGTGCGCGCCCCGCTGCTCGACTCGCTGATGCGCAGCAACGAATCCCAGGTGCAGAACGCCTTCGACATCATCGAGAGCCACGACAAGCGCAAGGTCGCCCTGCTCGGCCTTTCGTTCAAGGCCGGCACCGACGACCTGCGCGAAAGCCCGCTGGTGGAGCTGGCCGAACGCCTGATCGGCAAGGGCTACCAGCTCGACATCTACGACCAGAACGTCGAGTACGCCCGTGTCCACGGCGCCAACAAGGACTACATCGAGTCGAAGATCCCCCACGTTTCCTCCTTGCTCAACGCCAACTTCGAGCAGGTGGTGGACAACGCCGAGATCATCATCCTGGGCAACCGTGACGAGCAGTTCCGTGCCCTGGCCCAGCAGGCGCCGGAAGGCAAGCAGGTGATCGACCTGGTCGGCTTCATGAGCAAGCCGACCTGCGCCACCAGCCGCACCGAAGGTATCTGCTGGTAAACCCGGCCGGGCGGCGCGTCCCTCCCCAGCGCGCCGCCCGCCCTCCCCCGAATTCTCGACGGATGCCGAACATGCAAAGGTTCCAGACCATGCTGCTGCAATGCGCCGGCTGGCTGCTCTACATGAGCCTGCTCATGCTGATCGCCCTGGCCCTGCCCAGCGATATCTTCGACTCGCAGTCGAAGCACTTCATCTTCCTGGTCGGCGCTGTCGGCATCTGGCGCTACTCCATGGGCGCCACCCATTTCATCCGCGGCATGATCTTCCTGTACATCGTGTACCCCTACCTGCGCCGCAAGGTGCAGAAACTCGGCAAGGCCGCCGATCCGTCGCACGTGTACCTGATGGTCACCAGCTTTCGCATCGAGGCCCTGACCACCGCCCAGGTGTACAGCTCGGTGATCCGCGAGGCGATCGACTGCGGCTTTCCCACCACCGTGGTCTGCTCGCTGGTGGAGAAGTCCGACGAGCTACTGGTGAAAAGCCTGTGGGCCAAGTACAACCCGCCGTCCCACGTGACCCTCGACATCGTGCGCATCGCCGGCACCGGCAAGCGTGACGGCCTGGCCTATGGTTTCCGCGCCATCTCGCGGATGCTGCCGGACGAAAACGCCGTGGTGGCGGTGATCGACGGCGACACCGTGCTGGCCGAGGGCGTGGTGCGCAAGACCGTGCCATGGTTCGGCCTGTACCCCAACGTCGGTGGCCTGACCACCAACGAGTTCTGCGAAGTGCGCGGCGGCTACATCATGAGCGAGTGGCACAAGCTGCGCTTCGCCCAGCGCCACATCAACATGTGCTCCATGGCCCTGTCCAAGCGCGTGCTGACCATGACCGGGCGCATGTCGATGTTCCGCGCAAGCGTGGTGACCAACCCCGAGTTCATCGCCGACGTCGAGAGCGACTCGCTGATGCACTGGCGCCTGGGCCGCTTCAAGTTCCTCACCGGCGACGACAAGTCCAGCTGGTTCAGCCTGATGCGCCTGGGCTACGACACCTTCTACGTGCCCGATGCCGCGATCAACACGGTCGAGCACCCGCCGGAAAAAAGCTTCATCAAGGCCAGCCGCAAGCTGATGTACCGCTGGTACGGCAACAACCTGCGGCAGAACTCCCGCGCCCTGGGCCTGGGCCTCAAGCGCCTGGGACTGTTCACCAGCATCGTGCTGCTCGACCAGCGCGTGTCGATGTGGACCAGCCTGCTGGGCCTGACCGTGGCGGTGATCGCCAGCTTCAAGTTCGGCCTGCAGTTCCTGCTGGTGTACCTGCTGTGGATCGGCATCACCCGCCTGATCCTCACCGTCATGCTGCTGTGCTCGGGCCACAACGTCGGCCCGGCCTACCCGCTGATTCTCTATTACAACCAGATCGTCGGCGCGGTGATGAAGATCTATGTGTTCTTCCGCCTCGACAGGCAGTCCTGGACCCGCCAGCCCACTGCCCTCAAGCGCGACCTCGCAAGTTTTCAACAATGGTTCAACACCTGGTCCTCGCGGACCATGACCTTCTCGGCCGCGAGCATCTTCGTCGCCGTGCTGTTCATGGTCGTGTGAGCCCCCGGATCGGACAACAGGAACGAATATCGCCATGAATACCGCCGTGAACGTCAATGTCGTGCATGAATCCGAAGCGCAGCGCCAGCACGCCCGGGTGCGCATCCCCGCCAAGCTGCGCTACCTGGACGGCAACCGCGAAGCGCACGAGGTGAAGGTCGACGACCTGTCCGCCGGAGGCCTGTCCTTCCACGCGAAAAAACCGCTGCCGGAAGGCGAAGTGCTGCGCGGTCGCCTGCAGTTCGTGGTCGACAACCTCGGCCTGTCGATGGACGTCGAACTGCTGGTGCGTACCAGCAGCCGCGAGACCGCCCGCACCGGCGCCGAGTTCCAGAACCTCGAACCGCGCGACATCGCCACCCTGCGCCACATCATCACCAGCCACCTGTCCGGCGAGCTGATCAGCGTCGGCGACGTGCTCAGTACCCTGCAGCGCGACAACTTCACCAAGGCGCGCAAGCAGAAGGACGGTGGCTCGGGCCTTTCCGCCTTCGGCCGCCTGCGCGCGGTCAGCGTGACAGCCGGGGTGTTCGTGGTCGGCCTGGTGGCCTTCGGCTTCGTCGCCAAGTCGCTGTACGGCCTGTACTTCGTCAGTCATGCCGAGGCTGGTGTGGTCGCGGTGCCCACCACCAACGTCACCATGCCCCGCGACGGCAGTCTGCAGAGCCTGGTGGAAAGCGGCGCGACCGTGGCCAAGGGCGCACCGCTGGCGACCTTCAACACCAGCATGCTCGACCTGCTCAAGGGCCACCTGGACGACTCGCAACTGGAGCCGGCCAAGGTCGAGGAGCTGTTCGGCAAGCAGCTATCCGGCACCCTCACCAGCCCGTGCGACTGCGTGGTCTCGCGCCAGCTGGTGGATGACGGCCAGTACGCCAGCAAGGGCCAGCCGGTGTTCGCGCTGATCCCGCGCACCAGCGTCCCGACCATCGAGGCGCGCTTCAGCTATCGCCAGTTCGACGAAGTGAAGCCGGGCACCCGGGTCAACTTCCAGATCGCCGGCGAGGACGAAGCGCGCACCGGACGGATCACCGGCAGCTCCAGCCTGGACACCGACAACCTGGCCTCCGACATCCGCGTGCAGATCAAGCCCGACGGCGGCCTGCCGGCCGAGCTCGCCGGGCGCCCGGCCGCGGTCAACAGCGACCGTGGCCCGTCGCTGAACTGGCTGATCGACAAGGCCGTGGCCCGTGGGTTGTAAGAGGATCGGACGATGAAACCTTTGAATGGTTTTTCTCCTGCTGGAGTGGCGTCGCCTGGATCGCGGCACAAGGCCGCTCCTACAGGGACCGCGCCGCACCCTGTAGGAGTGGGCTTGCCCCGCGATCGAGCGCAAAGCGCTCGCCCCTACACCTGGTGCACCCTGGCCCTGGCCATCACCCTGGCCGGCTGCGCCGGCCTGCCCGACCAGCGCCTGGCCAATGAAGCGCTCAAGCGCGGCGACACCGCCACAGCCGAGCGCAACTACAAGGCCCTGGCCGACCTCGGCTACAGCGATGCCCAGGTAGGCCTGGCCGATATCCAGGTCGCCACCCGCGACCCGGCGCAACTCAAGGAGGCCGAGGCCACCTATCGCGCCGCCGCCGCCACCTCGCCCCGTGCCCAGGCGCGTCTCGGCCGCCTGCTGGTGGCCAAGCCCGACAGTACCCAGGCCGAGCGTGAAGAAGCCGAGTCGCTGCTCAAGCTCGCCGCGCAACAAGGCGAAGGCAACACCCTTATCCCCCTGGCGATGCTCTACCTGCAGTACCCGCAGAGCTTCCCCAAGGTCAACGCCCAGCAGCAGATCGACCAGTGGCGCGCCGCCGGCAACCCCGAGGCGGGCCTGGCCCAGGTCCTGCTGTACCGCACCCAGGGCACCTACGACCAGCACCTGGGCGATGTGGAGAAGATCTGCAAGGCGGCGCTGGCCACCACCGACATCTGCTACGTCGAACTGGCCACCGTCTACCAGAAACGCGCCCAGCCCGACCAGCAGGCCGCCCTGCTCGAACAACTGAAGGCCGCCCATGCCCGTGGCGCCGTGCCGGCCACCCGGGTCGACAGCGTCGCCCGCGTGCTGGCCGACCGCAGCCTCGGCCAGACCGACGAGAAGACCGCCAAGGACCTGCTCGAACACATCGCCCCGGCCAACCCGGCCTCGTGGGTGAGCCTGGCGCAACTGCTCTACGACTTCCCCGAGCTGGGTGACACCGACCAGCTGATGGCCTACATCGACAAGGGCCGCGAGGCCGAGCAGCCCCGCGCCGAACTGCTGCTGGGCCGCCTCTACTACGAAGGCAAGACCGTGCCCGCCGACGCCCAGAAGGCCCAGGAACACCTGCAGGCCGCCGCCGATGCCGGCGAGGTCAGCGCCGACTACTACCTCGGCCAGCTCTACCGCCGTGGCTACCTGGGCCAGGTCGAGCCGCAGAAAGCCGTGGACCACCTGCTGGCCGCCGCCCGCGGCGGCCAGAACAGCGCCGACTACGCCCTGGCCCAGCTGTTCAGCGAAGGCCACGGCATCCGCCCGGCACCGACCAATGCCTGGGTGTTCGCCCAGCTCTCACAGGTCAATCCGACCCCGCAGTCGACCGAACTGCTGCAACAGCTCGACCAGCAGCTCACGCCCGACCAGCGCAGCCAGGCGCAGAACCTGCTGGCGCAGGAGAAGCAGGCACGCGGCAGCATGGCCCAGGGCGCCAATAGCACCCTGGCCATCGAAGCGCTGCAGGACGAGAAAGACGACGTAGACGCCGAGGATTCGCTATGACGCTCAACCCCTTCGTGAAAGCCGGCATCGGCCTGGGCTTCGCCCTGCTGTGGTCGATGCCGACCCTGGCGGCCGAAACCGCGCAGAAGAACTTCGGCCTCGACGTGAAGATCACCGGTCAGTCCGAGGACGACCGCGACCTGGGCACCCGCTCCGGCGGCGACGTCAACGGCCTGGGCCTGGACCTGCGGCCCTGGGTGTACGGCGAGCGCGGCCACTGGAGCGCCTTCGCCATGGGCCAGGCGGTGGCCGCCACCGACATCATCGAGACCGACACCCTGCGCCAGAACGACGACGGCACCACCAGCGACAACGGCGACGACAGCCGCAAGCCGGACAAGAGCTACCTGGCCATGCGCGAGTTCTGGATCGGCTACAGCGGCCTGACCCCCTACCCAGGCGAGCAGCTGCGCTTCGGCCGCCAGCGCCTGCGCAGCGACGACGGCATGTGGCGCGACACCAACATCGAGGCGCTGAACTGGACCTTCGACACCACCCTGCTCAAGGCCGATCTGGGCGTGGCCCAGCGCTTCAGCGAATACCGCACCGACCTCACCGAGCTGGCCCCGGAGGACAAGGACCGCACCCACGTCTACGGCAACGTCGCCACGCAGTGGACGCCCGGCCACTGGGTCGGCCTGCGCGCCCACCACAGCCATGACGGCGGCAGCCTGAAAAGCCCCGGCGAAACCGTCGACGCCCTCGACAAGACCCGCACCGGCGATCTCACCTGGCTGGGCCTGGAGGCCAACAGCGACGCCTACAACTGGCGCAACGACCATACCGTCAACTACTGGGGCAGCGTCACCTGGCTGACCGGCGATCGCGACACCCTCAGCAGCCAGGCAGTGGGCAACGACCAGGTCGCCACCGGCAAGCAGAGCGGCGACGTCAACGCCTGGGCCACCGACCTCGGCATCCGCCTGCGCCTGGACCCGCAATGGCAGGTCGGCGCGGCCTATGCCCGGGGCAGCGGCGGTGGCGGCAGCGACGGTTCGAACAACTTCGAGCAGACCGGCCTTGAGAGCAACCGCTCCAACTTCACCGGCACCCGCTCGCGCGTGCACCGCTTCGGCGAAGCGTTCCGCGGCGAGCTGGGCAACCTGCAGGCGGCCACCCTGTTCGCCTCCTGGCAACTGCGCGACGACTACGACGCCAGCTTCATCTACCACAAGTTCTGGCGCGTCGACGGCAAGCAGAACATCGGCTCCAGCGGCATCAACGCGGTGGTAGACGACGGTGGCATCAGCCGTCCGCTGGTGCAGGGCGAGAAAGACCTGGGCCAGGAGATGGACGTGGTCGTCACCAAGTACTTCAAGCAAGGCCTGCTGCCGGCCTCGATCAGCCAGTCGATCGATGAGCCGTCGGCCCTGGTGCGCCTGCGCGCTGGCGTATTCAAGCCGGGTGACGCCTACGGCAAGGAGGCCGACTCGTACATGCATCGCGCCTTCGTCGACGTGATCTGGCGCTACTGAGGCCGGGAGAGGATTTGACATGAACCTGCACCCGAACCTTCGCCACAGCCTGCTGGCCAGCGCCCTGCTGCTGGCCGCAGGCCTGGCCCAGGCCGCCGAGCCGGAAATGGCCAAGGGGCTGCAACAGGCCAAGACCTACACCGTTGCCAGTGCGCCGATCGAGCCGCTGCTGATGGACCCGCCCAAGCTGCCCGACCTGTCCGGCTACACCGCCGAGGCCGTGCAGAAGAAGATCGACCGCCGCCACAAAGGCAAGGTCAGCGTGCGCCGCATGCTCCAGGAGGACACCCTCAAGGAGTTCATCGGCGGCGACAACAAGGGCGCCGAGTGGGTGCGTCGCCAGCACGGCATTCCCCAGGCGATCTTCGTCGACGACGGGCATGTCGACCTGGTGGAACTGAGCAAAAAGGTGCCCGACCAGTACCTGCGCGAGACCGCGCCGGGCGTCTACCTCGCGCGCCTGCCAATCGTGGTCGGGCGCAAGGGCGTGCTGGAGATCGACGGCAAGGTCAAGGAACTGCGCCTGTCCGAAGAGGCCGGCTCGTTCATCGTCAACGACGGCAAGCTGTTCGTCAGCGATACCCAGGTGACCGGCTGGCGCGAGCAGGCCAATGGCCCGGCGACCTTCCGCAAGCCCGACCAATTCCGCCCGTTCCTGCTCAGCTGGGGCGGCACCGAGACCTATATCGTCAACAGCAAGATGGCCAGCTTCGGCTACGCCAAGTCCAAGTCGTACGGCGTGAGTATCTCGCAGTACACGCCGAACATGGCCAAGCAGATGGGCCGCCCGGAACCCACCGGCTGGATCATCGGCTCCGAGTTCAGCGACATGTGGTACGGCTTCTACTGCTACGAGACCCAGGACTTCGTGATCAAGGACTCGACCTACCGCGACAACATCGTCTACGGCATCGACCCCCACGACCGCTCGCACCGCCTGATCATCGCCGGCAACACCGTTTACGGCACCAAGAAGAAGCACGGGATCATCGTTTCGCGCGAGGTCAACGACAGCTGGATCATCAACAACAAGAGCTACGACAACAAGCTCTCGGGCGTGGTGATCGACCGCAACAGCGTCAACAACCTGATCGCCTACAACGACATCTACCGCAACCACACCGACGGCATCACCCTGTACGAAAGCGGCGACAACCTGATCTGGGGCAACAAGCTGATCAACAACCGTCGCCACGGCATCCGCGTGCGCAACAGCGTGAACATCCGCCTGTACGAGAACGTCGCCATGGCCAACGGCCTGGTGGGTGTGTACGGGCACATCAAGGACCTTTCCGACACCGACCGCGACATCGCCCTCGACCCGTTCGACACCAAGGTGTCGCTGATCGTGGTCGGCGGCGAGCTGGCGGCCAACGGCTCCGGCCCGCTGTCGATCGATTCGCCCCTGTCGGTGGAGCTGTACAAGGTGTCGATGCTGATGCCGCGCAAGGCCAACGGCATCAGCTTCAACGGCGTACTCGGCGAGCGCCAGGACGAAATCCTCGACCTGCTGGTGCGCCAGCAGAAGGCCGTGCTGATCGACCCGGTCGAACGCCAGACCGAAATGATCGACTAAGGAAGCCCAGACCATGACTCCACACCTGATGAAACTGCTGGGCCTGTCCGCCGCCCTCCTGGCCATCAGCCAGGGCGTGCGCGCCGAAGAGGTCAAGGCGCCGACCTTCAGCGCCGAGCCCTGCTGCCAGCTGTGCCCCGAGGCCCACGACGCCAGCCGCTACACCACGCGCTACCAGCAGAACTTCACCACCCTGGTGCAGGCCCAGGGCGACTGGCTGTTCCGCACCCGCGAAGACCTGCGCACCGAATTCGACACCACCCCGGGCGGCTACAAGCGCCTGCAGCAGGTGCACGACGCGTTCAAGAAGCGCGGCGTCGAGCTGGTGGTGGTGTACCAGCCGACCCGTGGCCTGGTGAACCGCAACATGCTCAAGCCCGAGGAAAAGGCCGCCTTCGATTACCAGAAGGCCCTGCGCAACTACCAGGCCATGCTCCAGCGCTTCGCCAAGATGGGCTACAACGTGCCCGACCTGTCGCCGCTGACCAACGAGCAACTGGCCGCGGCCGACCAGGGCAAGGACTTCTACTTCCGCGGCGACCAGCACTGGACGCCCTACGGCGCCGAGCGCGCGGCGAAGATCGTCGCCGACACCGTGCACCAGATGCCGGCCTTCGCAGGCATCCCGCGCAAGGAATTCGAGACCAAAAAATCCGGACGCATGGGCAAGACCGGCACCCTGCACAACGTCGCCGGCCAGCTGTGCGGCACCAGCTATGCGGTGCAGTACATGGACCAGTTCGCCACCGAGCCCAAGGGCGGCGCCAGCGGCGGCGACGACCTGTTCGGCGATTCGGGCAACGCGCAGATCACCCTGGTCGGCACCAGCCACAGCGGCAAGAACTACAACTTCTCCGGCTTCCTCGAGCAGTACATCGGTGCCGATGTGCTCAACGTAGCCTTCCCCGGCGGCGGCCTGGAAGGCTCGATGATCCAGTACCTGGGCAGCGAGGAGTTCCAGAACAACCCGCCGAAGATCCTGGTCTGGGAGTTCTCCCCGCTCTACCGCCTGGACCAGGAAACCATCTGGCGGCAGATCCTCGGCCTGCTCGACGACGGCTGCGACGACCGTCCCGCGCAGATGAGCGCCAGCGCCACCCTCAAGCCCGGCAAGAACGAGCTGATGGTCAACGGCAAGAATGGCGTGATCAAGGACCTGGTCAACCGCAACCACCAGCTCGACATCAAGTTCGAGGACACCTCGGTGAAAGTGCTGCAGGCCACCCTGTGGTACCTCAACGGCCGCCACGAGGACATCAAGATCGAGAAGCCCGAGACCTCCGACACCGATGGGCGCTTCGTCTTCCAGATGCGCGAGGACGAAGACTGGGCAGGCCAGAACCTGCTCGCCCTGGAGGTCCAGGGGCCGGAAAGCGGCACGCAGAAAGTCGAAGCCAAACTCTGCAAACGCAACAACTTCGCCAGCCCCGCGCAGCACACCGCGCAGGCCGGCCAGTGAGGCAAGCATGACAGCCATCCACCGCAAGACCGCACCCGCCCTGCTCGCCCTCGCCCTGTTCGGCGGCGCGGCGCAGGCCGCGCTGGTACCGCCCCAGGGGTACTACGAGGGCATCGAGAAACTCAAGACCGGCGACGGCAATTTCCGCTGCGAGGCCGCGCCCAAGCCCTACACCGGCGCGCTGGTGTTCCGCAGCAAGTACGAAGGTTCGGACAAGGCCCGGGCGACGCTCAATGCCGCCTCGGAGAAAGCCTTTCGCAAATCCACCGAGGACATCACCACCCTCGAGAAGGGCGTGAGCAAGATGGTCGGCCAGTACATGCGCGATGGCCGCCCCGCGCAGCTGGACTGCGCCCTGACCTGGCTCGACACCTGGGCACGCGCCGATGCGCTGATGTCCACCGATTACAACCACACCGGCAAGTCCATGCGCAAATGGGCGCTGGGCAGCATGAGCGGGTCGTGGCTACGTCTGAAGTTCTCCAACTCGCAGCCACTGGCCGCGCACCGGGCCGAGGCCGAGCAGATCGAAAAATGGTTCGTGCGCCTGGCGCGGCAGACCGTGCGCGACTGGAGCGACCTGCCGCTGGAGAAGATCAACAACCACAGCTACTGGGCGGCCTGGTCGGTGATGGCCACCGCGGTGGCCACCGACCGCCAGGACCTCTTCGACTGGGCGGTGAAGGAATACAAGGTCGGTGCCAACCAGGTCGATGAGCAGGGCTTTTTGCCCAACGAGCTCAAGCGCCGCCAGCGCGCCCTGGCCTACCACAACTACGCCCTGCCGCCGCTGGCGATGATCGCCAGCTTCGCCCAGGCCAACGGCGTGGACCTGCGCAAGGAAAACAACTTCGCCCTGCAGCGCCTCGGCGAAGGCGTGCTGGCCGGTGCCCGCGATCCTGTTCATTTCAACACCCGCGCCGGCGTGAAGCAGGACCTCAAGGACCTGAAGATCGACAGCAAGTACGCCTGGCTCGAGCCGTGGTGCGCGCTGTACCGGTGCGTCGGCGACACCCTGGAGCGCAAGCACGACATGCAGCCGTTCAACAGTTTCAGGCTGGGTGGAGATGTGACGCGGGTCTATGACCCGGGCGCAGAGAGCAAGAAATAGGTGTCGCCTGTATTGGGGCCGCTTCGCGGCCCATCGCGACACAAGGCCGCTCCTACAGGGACGGCGCTGATCCTGTAGGAGCGGCCTTGTGTCGCGAAACGAGGGCGAAGCCCTCGCCAGCAATGGTTTAGGCAACAAAGGTTTCCCCTGCATTTTCGCGGGGGGTTTGGGGGGCGCTGTGCCCCGGATGCTGTGAACAACAAGGAGAACCGGGATGGTCTTCTCGTCCAACGTGTTCCTGTTCCTGTTCCTGCCGGTTTTCCTCGGCTTGTACTACGTGAGCGGGAACCGCTATCGCAACCTGCTGCTGCTGGTTGCCAGCTACATCTTCTACGCCTGGTGGCGGGTGGACTTCCTCGCCCTGTTCGCCGGGGTCACCCTGTGGAACTACTGGATCGGCCTGAAAGTCGGCGCCGCCGGCGTGCGCACCAAACCTGCGCAGCGCTGGCTGCTGCTCGGCGTGGGCGTCGACCTGTGCATCCTCGGCTACTTCAAGTACGCCAACTTCGGCGTCGACAGCCTCAACGCGATCATGACCTCGATGGGGCTGGAGCCCTTCATCCTCACCCACGTGTTGCTGCCGATCGGCATCTCGTTCTACATCTTCGAGTCGATCAGCTACATCATCGACGTGTACCGCGGCGACACCCCGGCCACCCGCAACCTGATCGACTTCGCCGCCTTCGTGGCGATCTTCCCGCACCTGATCGCCGGCCCCGTGCTGCGCTTCAAGGACCTGGTCGACCAGTTCAACAACCGTACCCACACCCTGGACAAGTTCTCCGAAGGCTGCACCCGCTTCATGCAGGGCTTCATCAAGAAAGTGTTCATCGCCGACACCCTGGCGGTGGTCGCCGACCACTGCTTCGCCCTGGAAAACCCCACCACCGGAGACGCCTGGCTCGGCGCCCTGGCCTACACCGCGCAGCTGTACTTCGACTTCTCCGGCTACAGCGACATGGCCATCGGCCTGGGCCTGATGATGGGCTTTCGCTTCATGGAAAACTTCAAGCAGCCCTACATCAGCCAGTCGATCACCGAGTTCTGGCGGCGCTGGCACATCAGCCTGTCGACCTGGCTGCGCGACTACCTGTACATCACCCTGGGCGGCAACCGCAAAGGCACCTTCAACACCTACCGCAACCTGTTCCTGACCATGCTGCTGGGCGGGCTGTGGCACGGCGCCAACTTCACCTACATCATCTGGGGCGCCTGGCACGGCATGTGGCTGGCGATCGAACGGGCGCTGGGCCTGGACACCAACCCGCAGCGTTTCAACCCAGTGAAATGGGCCTTCACCTTCCTCCTGGTGGTGGTCGGCTGGGTGATCTTCCGCGCCGAGAACCTGCATGTGGCGGCACGCATGTACGGCGCCATGTTCAGCTTCGGCGACTGGCAGCTGTCGGAACTCAACCGTGCCAACCTCACCGGCCTGCAGGTGGCCACGCTGATCGTCGCCTACCTGACCCTGGCGTTCTTCGGCCTGCGCGACTTCTACCGCAATGCAACGCCAGCGCCCAAGGCCACCCCGGTGCAGGTCAACGCCGACGGCTCGGTGGGCCTGGACTGGACGCGGATCATGACCCGCGCCCTGGTCCTGCTGCTGTTCGCCGCCTCGGTGCTCAAGCTCTCGGCGCAGAGCTACTCACCGTTCCTCTACTTCCAGTTCTGAGGCCCCGATCATGAACCGGACACTTCGCATCACCTATTCGCTGTCGTTCATGGGCCTGCTGGTCGGCCTGGGCGTGGCCTCACTCGGCGGGCTGGAAAGCTTCAACCGCACCGGGCACATGACCTTGCTCAACGGCAAGCTGGCCAAGGCCGCCGAGACCCACTACGACGAGCAGTTCCCGATCAAGCGCCTGGGCACCAACCTGTGGGCCGCGCTGGACTTCAAGCTGTTCAACGAAGGCCGTCCCGGCGTGGTGCTGGGCCGCGACCAGTGGCTGTTCAGCGACGAGGAGTTCAAGCCCACCGCCGGCGCCGAGCAGCTGATGCAGGACAACCTGGCGTTGGTGCGCGGTATCCGCGACGCCCTGCAACGCCACGGCAGCCAGCTGGTGCTGGCGATCGTGCCGGCCAAGGCACGCCTGTACGCCGAGTACATAGGCAAGGAGGCGCCGGCCAGCCTGCACGACGAGCTGTTCAACCGCTTCCACGCCCAGGCGCGCCAGGCCAATGTGTTCGCCCCCGACCTGCTGGCGCCGCTGGAGCAGGCCAAGGCCCGCGGCCAGGTGTTCCTGCGCACCGACACCCACTGGACGCCGATGGGCGCCGAGGTGGTCGCGCAGTCCATCGCCGAGGCGGTCAGCCGTCAGAACCTGCTCGACGGCGAACCCCAGGCGTTCATCACCGAGGCCGGCGCCACCGCGCCGTACAAGGGCGACCTGACCAACTTCCTGCCGCTGGATCCGCTGTTCAGCAACCTGCTGCCGACCCCGGACACCCTGCAGCAACGCAAGACCCACCCGGTGCAGGCCGATGGCGAAGGCGACGACGCGCTGTTCGCCGACAGCCGGATCCCGGTGGCGCTGGTGGGCACCAGCTACAGCGCCAACCCGCACTGGAACTTCCTCGGCGCCCTGCAGCAGGCGTTGCGCAGCGACGTCGCCAATTACGCCGAGGACGGCCATGGCCCGCTGCTGCCGATGCTCAAGTACCTGCAAAGCGACGCTTTCAAGAACGCCCCGCCACAGGTCGTGGTGTGGGAATTCCCCGAACGGTATCTGCCAATGAAGAACGACCTCAGCGCCTTCGATCCGCAGTGGATCGCGCAGCTGAAGAAATCCCGTCAATCCGAAGAAAACCTGGCCCTGTCGTCCAATCGGACGGACCACTGAAGATAGAGAGGAATACGCACATGACCACCAAGACTTCCATTGCCAAAGCCCTCACCCTTGCCGCCGGCCTGTCCCTGGCCTCGCTGCAGGCCTTCGCCGGCGCCGATGCCGCCCTCTATGGCCCGAGCGCGCCGAAGGGCTCGACCTTCGTGCGCCTGTACAACGCCGCCGGCAGCCCCGCCGCCGCATCGGTCGGCAACACCCAGATCAAGCAGGTCGGCGCCCAGGCCAGCAGCGACTTCAGCTTCCTGCCCGGCGGTGACTACACCGCCCAGGTCGGCGGCAAGAGCGTCCCGGTGAAGCTCGCCGCCGACAAGTACTACACCCTGGTCAACAGCAGCAGCGGCAACCCGCAACTGATCGAGGAGCCGCCGTTCAAGAACAAGCAGAAGGCCCTGGTGCGGGTGCAGAACCTCAGCGACAAGTCGCTGACCCTGAAGACCGCCGACGGCAAGACCGAAGTGGTCAGCCCCGTGGCCGCCAAGGGCCGTGGCGAGCGCGAGATCAACCCGGTCAAGGTCAACCTGGCCCTGTATCAAGGCGACAAGAAAGTCAGCGACGTCAAACCCGTCGCCCTGGCGCGCGGCGAAGCCGCCGTGCTGTATGTCACCGGTTCCGGCAACAGCCTGTCGCCGGTGTGGGTCACTCGCCCCGTGGCTAGCAACTGATTCCCCTGCCTCTAAACGACTATTGGAGAAACATGATGATCCCGGTAATTCTTTCTGGTGGTAGCGGTTCGCGTCTGTGGCCTCTGTCGCGCAAGCAGTTCCCCAAGCAGTTCCTGGCCCTGACCGGCGAGCACACGCTGTTCCAGCAGACCATCCAGCGCCTGGTGTTCGACGGCATGGACACCCCCATCGTGGTCTGCAACAAGGACCACAAGTTCATCGTCCAGGAGCAGCTGAATGCGTTGAAGCTGGAAACCCAGGCCATCCTCATGGAGCCGTTCGGCCGCAACACCGCGCCGGCGGTGGCCATGACCGCGATGAAGCTGGTCAACGAAGGCCGTGACGAGCTGATGCTGGTACTGCCGGCCGACCACGTGATCGAGGACCAGAAGGCCCTGCAACGCGCCCTGGCCCTGGCCACCGTGGCCGCCGAACGCGGCGAGATGGTGCTGTTCGGCGTGCCGGCGACCAAGCCCGAGACCGGCTACGGCTACATCCGCTCGAGCCAGGACGCGCTGCTGCCCGAGGGCGTGGCGCGGGTCGCGCAGTTCGTCGAGAAGCCCGACGAGAAACGCGCCAACGAGTTCGTTCGCGCTGGCGGCTACTTCTGGAACAGCGGCATGTTCCTGTTCCGCGCCAGCCGCTTCCTCGAAGAGCTGAAAAAGCACGACCCGGACATCTACGACACCTGCCTGCTGGCCCTGGAGCGCAGCCAGGAAGACGCCGATGCGCTGAGCATCGACGAAGCCACCTTCGCCTGTTGCCCGGACAACTCCATCGACTACGCGGTGATGGAGAAGACCCAGCGCGCCTGCGTGGTGCCGCTGTCGGCCGGCTGGAGCGACGTCGGCTGCTGGTCGTCGCTGTGGGACGTGCACGAGAAGGACGCCGACGGCAACGTCACCAAGGGTGACGTGGTGGTGCAGGACAGCCGCAACTGCATGATCCACGGCAACGGCAAGCTGGTATCGGTGATCGGCCTGGAGAACATCGTGGTGGTCGAGACCAAGGACGCGATGATGATCGCCCACAAGGACAAGGTTCAGGGGGTCAAGCAGCTGGTCAACACCCTCGACGCCCAGGGCCGCACGGAAACCCAGAACCACCTGGAGGTGTACCGCCCGTGGGGCTCGTACGATTCGGTGGACATGGGCGGGCGTTTCCAGGTCAAGCACATCACCGTCAAGCCCGGCGCCAGCCTGTCGCTGCAGATGCACCACCACCGCGCCGAGCACTGGATCGTGGTGTCCGGCACCGCCGAGGTGACCTGCGACGAGAACGTGTTCCTGCTGACCGAGAACCAGTCCACGTATATCCCCATCGCCTCGGTGCACCGCCTGCGCAACCCGGGCAAGATCCCGCTGGAGATCATCGAGGTGCAGTCCGGGAGCTACCTGGGCGAGGATGATATCGAACGGTTCGAGGATGTGTATGGGCGGACTTCGACGCCAGTGGAGCGTGGGGTTTCGGTGAAGACCATCGCGCAGTAAGCATGGCGAGCAGGCCCCCATGGGGGCCTGCTTCCGATCAGAAGATGAACCTTGGATAGTCAGCTGGAAGGCAGGGTGGCCTGCAGTTTCACATTTTTCGCTTTGTGATCGTGACCAACCCTGGCCGTGAAATTGTAATTTGAGAGGTACAGTACACCACCCTCCAACGTGGGCGTGCCCGTGATGTCTGTGCCGATGTGCAAACCACTATTTTTAACAATGAACGCATTCACCACGTTGGGCGAAGCTGAATCAATAGCATTTATATAAAATGCTGTACCCAAGCTCCATTTGTAACCTGAGCCCTCTTGAATCTGTTCACGCGCCATCACAAAGAGCGACGACCCATTTCTCCAAAAGGCGAACTCATTCGCCTGATACTCGCTCCTTCCCATGATGGCTGGCTCGAACTCACCGGATGATACTGAGCTGCCAGGAAACCCAAGCTTACTTTCAAACTTGAAACCCTTTTCTTCCAAGTACTTCTGAAGATCAATACCTTCATTTTTTTCCGAATCCATAGTGATGTCCTCGTCAGCTAACCTATCGGCCCTCGCAGCCAGTCCTGCGCCGCGCCAGTAAATTCATCAGTTTTGCCTCACCTGGTGGTAGCAACGTAACGGTGCTATCAGGGCGGCACAACTGACAGAAATACCAGGTCCCCTACGCTCAACTCGCTCCGCAGTCCGCCCCCTTTCGCCAGAAGCTTCCAGAGCAACCCGTTTTGTCGCTACGATGTCTTCGATGCCATCAGGAGACCTCTCCCCCATGATCATCGGTGCCCTGCTCGTCCTCACCTGGCTGGTCCTGCTGCTGCGCTACCCGGCCAAGGCCCTGCCGATTTCCATGGCCGCCGTCTGTGGGCTGGGGCTGGTGGCGCTGTACGTGGTCTGGCAGGACACCCGCGAAGCCTCGCAACTGGCCCGCCTCGATATCCGCCTGGCCTACGCCCCCGACCAGTGCCCCGCCGACCGTGCCCTGCAGGTACGCATGAAAAACGGCAACAAGGCCCCGCTCAGCGAACTGCGCTGGCGCGTCGGCGCCTATGCCCCCGGTGATACCGTGAACCTGGCCGAGAACACCTACGCCGCCCCGCGCTATCGTGGCCCCGGCGAGTTGCAGCCGGGCGCCGAATGGAGCGATTGCCTGCCATTGCCACCGCTGCGCTCAGGTTATCGACCACAAACCCTGGAGTTCCGTGCCGAGCACCTACAAGGTACATTCGCCAACTGAGCCCGCGATGAGGCCGGTAGCCATGCCCCCTATTTCCAACTGAACACAGGCCCGCCCCATGCCCACCGTCCTGATCACCGGTTGTTCCAGCGGCATCGGCCGCGCCCTGGCCGACGCCTTCCGCGATGCCGGCCATGAAGTCTGGGCCACCGCCCGCAAGCAGCAGGATGTCGAACAGCTGATTGCTGCCGGCTTCAATGCCCGGCAACTGGACGTGAACGACGCCGATGCCCTCGCCCGCCTGGCCGAGGAGCTGCCAAACCTCGATATCCTGATCAACAACGCCGGCTACGGCGCCATGGGCCCGCTGCTCGACGGTGGCGTTGAGGCCATGCGCCAGCAGTTCGAGACCAATGTCTTCGCCCTGGTCGGCGTGACCCAGGCACTGTTCCCGCTGCTGCGCCGCTCCCGAGGGCTGGTGGTGAACATCGGCAGCGTGTCGGGTGTACTGGTGACGCCCTTCGCCGGTGCTTACTGTGCCTCCAAGGCCGCCGTGCACGGGCTGAGCGATGCCCTGCGCCTGGAGCTGGCGCCTTTCGGGATCAGGGTCATGGAGGTGCAGCCGGGGGCGATCGCCTCGCAGTTTGCCAGCAATGCGCAGCAGCAGGCCGAGCAGGTGTTGGCGAGCGATTCGCCGTGGTGGCCGTTGCGCGAGCAGGTACAGGCCCGGGCACGGGCCTCGCAGGATCGACCGACACCGGCGGCGGTTTTCGCCCAGGGGTTGCTGGCGGCGACGCGCAAGTCGCCTGTGCCTGCGCTGGTGCGTATCGGCAATGGCAGCACCGCCCTGCCATTGATGGCCAGAGTGTTGCCGCAGCGGTTACTGGATTGGGTGTTGCGCAAGCGCTTCGGATTGTTGCGACCGCTCTGACGTCATCGCGGGGCAAGTCGCATCGGCGCACCGCCGCTCCCACGCTGCCTGGAGTAGGCGTCGTGAGAGCGGGCTTGCCTCGTGACGCGTTTCAAACCTGGTCGAACGCCTGCCAGCCACCGCCCAGCGCCTTATACAGCCCCACCAGCGCCTGCGACACCGCCGCCGAGCTGTCGATCCACTGCTCTTCGCTGGCCAGCAACGCCGACTGCACCGTCAGCACGTTGAGAAAGTCCACCGCCCCTTCCACATACTGGCGCTGCGCGGTCTCCAGGGCGATGCGGTTCTGCCGCACCGCCTCGGCCAGGTGATCGCGGCGCAACTGGCTGGCGTTATACAGGCGCAGCACATCGTCGATCTCATGCCAGGCGCCGAGCACCACCTTGCGGTAGTTCAGCGCCGCCTCCTGCTGCTGGGCCTCGCGCAGCTCCAGTTGGCCCTTGAGCCGTCCGCCCTCGAAGATCGGCAACGACAGCTGCGGCCCGAAGGCGAACCTGCGCGAATCCCAGGCACCGAAATCGGACAGTTGCATGGCCTGGAAACCGACACTCCCGGACAAGCGGATGCTCGGATAGAAATCGGCCTTGGCCACGCCGATGCTGGCGGTGGCCGCATGCAACCGGGCCTCGGCCTGGCGAATATCCGGGCGGCGTTCGGCCAGCTCCGACGGCACGCCGATGGCAAAGCGCTGCTGCGGCGCGGGCAGCTTACCGTCCGGCAGCAACTGTGCCTGCAAGCTGCGCGGCGGTTCGGCGGCGAGTAAGCTCAGGGCATTGATCAGGTCGTCGCGGCGAGCCTCCAGGGTCGGCAGCCGCGCCTCGATCGACGCCACCTGGGCACTTGCCTGGGCAACGTCGAGCCGGGTGGCGACACCTTCGGCCTGGCGGCCTTCGGACAGTTGCAGGCTGTGCCGGGCGACCTTGAGGTTGTCCTGGGTAATGTCCAGGGTGTGCTGCACGGCCCGCAGCTGGATGTAGTTGCCGGCAGTCTCCGACAACAGCGCCAGCAGCACGCCACGGCGGTCGTTCTCGGCGACCGCCACCGTCGCGTCGGCGGCCTCGACCTGACGGCGCACGCGCCCCCACAGGTCCAGCTCCCAACCGGCGACCAGGTCACCCTGCCACAGGTTGTACGCCGACTTGCCGGACTTGCCAGAGGGGTCATTCAACCCTTCGGCGCTGTTACGTGCCCGGCTGTAGCCTGCATTTGCATCCACCGAAGGCATCTCGTCGGCCGCCACGGTGCTGCGCAAGGCGCGGCTCTGTAGCAGGCGGGCACTGGCCATCTGCAGGTCGAGGTTGCGCTCGGCGACCTTCTGGATCAGTGCGCTCAGCTGGGCGTCGTGGAAGCTGTCCCACCAGCGCAGTTCCAACGGTTCGGCTACCGGCTGGCTGGCCGCTGCCTCACCTTGCAGCGAGGCCCAATCCTTAGGCGCTTCGCTGGACGGACTCTGGAAGTCCGGTCCGAGGGTGCAGCCAGCCAGCATCGCGGCCAGCAGCAAGGGGGTCGCTGCGCGCCCCTTTCGCGGCACAAGGCCGCTCCTACAGGCGACCGCGATCCTCTGTAGGAGCGGCCTTGTGTCGCGAAAGGGCTGCGCAGCAGCCCCGGCGCTCACAATTTTTTCAACCACATTGCTCATCGCGCCGTCACCTCTTTACCGGCCAGCCTGTCGCCATGGGTGTCGATGACCGCCTCCACCGACATGCCCACCCGCAGACGCTCCAACAACGGCTGGCCGTCATCGAAGACGATCTTCACCGGAATGCGTTGCACCACCTTGGTGAAGTTGCCGGTGGCGTTATCCGGCTTCACCGCGGCGAAGGTCACACCCGTAGCCGGGGCGATGCTCTCGACGCGGCCGTGGAGTTTCTCGCCGGAAAAGGTATCGACGCTGATGCTCACCGGCTGGCCCGGCTGCACGTGGGTCAGTTGGGTCTCCTGGAAATTGCCGACGATGTAGGCGCGCTCCAGCGGCACCACCGACAACAGCCGCGCGCCCGGGTTGACGTAGGCGCCGACGCGCAAGGCGCGCTCGCCAACCATGCCGTCCACCGGCGCGGTGATGTGGGTGTAGGACAGATCCAGCCGGGCTTTCTCCAGGCCGGCCTCGGCCCGTTTAAGCTGGCCATCGGCACTGGCCACCTGAGCGCCGAGGATATCCACCTGCTTGCGCGTCGCCACCAGCGCCGCCTGGGTGTTGGCCAGCCGAGCACGGGCCTGGTCGACGCCACTGCGCGCCTGCTGGGCATTCTGCACGGTGCCGGCGCCCTGCTCGGCCAGGCGGCTGTAGCGGGTCACCTCGTGATCGGCGAACGCCGCCTCGGCCTGGGCCGCCTTCACCGCAGCCTCGGCCTGGGCGATCAGCGAAGCCTGGCGCTCGAGGGTGGCGCGGGCATCCAGGCTCTGCGCCCTGGCCACCAGCAACTGGGCCTGGGCCGCGTCGAGGGCGGCCTGGTAGTCGCGCGGGTCGATGGTCGCCAACAACTGGCCGGCCTTCACCTGCTGGTTGTCCTCCACCAGCACCTCCTTGATGAAGCCCGCCACCTTCGGCGCGACCACGGTGTAGTCGGCGGTTACATAGGCGTCGTTGGTGCTCTGGCGATGGTCGCTGCCGAACATCCAGGGGCCGACGATGGCAGCCAGCACGGCCACGGCGAGCACCGAGCCGATAAGGATTGTCTTGCGGTTGTTGGTCATTTCAAGGTCTCGGATTCATCCACGGATTCAGGCCACCGCACGCGGCGGGAAGATCCGGGTAGGCACGAAGGGGATCAGGCAGATCAGGGCGACGGCGATGCCCGCCATCACCAGGTACAGGTCGGCCGAGGTCAGTACCAGGGCCTGTTCATGGATGCGCTTGGCCAGGCCAGCGGCGTTGTCGTCGATCAGTGGCGCGTTGCCCAGGCTGTCGACCAGGTGGTTGGAATGAAAATGCCGGCGCACGGTGCCCAGGGCGTCGAGCAATCCACCAGCGATCACCGCCGACAAACCCTTGACCGTGTTGAACCAGGCAGAAGCGAACGGGCCTTCCTGCGGGGTCATGCCGTTGGTGGACAGCATCAGCAGCGGCAGCACCGCCATCGGCTGGCCGAACACCTGCAGCAGGTAGAACGGGTAGAAGTCGCCGCGGATCCACTGCGACGTCAGCAGGCTGCCGCCCACGCACGAGACCGCCAGCATGGCCAGGCCCACCGCCAGCACCCAGCGGCAGTCCACCGCGCGGATGTTGCACAGCGCCGCGGTCAACGGCAGGGCGATCAATTGCGGCATGGCCACCAACATCATCAGCGGGCTGGTCTGTGCCGGGCGGTAGCCCTGGATCTGCGCCAGGTAGGCGGATGGAATGCTGCCCACTCCCGAAAGCACGATCAGCACCCCGGCCAGGGTCACCAGGGCGAAGCTCAGGTTGCGCCGCGTGAGCATGCGCAACTGGAAGAAAGGCAGTGGCTCGGACCATTCGTTGAACATGAACAGCACCAGCAGCAACACGCCACCGCCGAGCAGCCAGCAGATCAACGGCGAGTCGAACCAGCCCCAGCGGTCGCCCAGCGACAGCCCGAGGACGATGCAACTGATCGCCGGCAGGCCGAGCAGCACGCCGCGCCAGTCCAGTTGCCGGAAGCGCTCGAGGCGCAGCGGATCCTGGGGCAGGCCCCAGCCGACGCAGGCGATCGCCAGCAGCGAGGGCAGGATGATCTGCCAGAACGCCCACTGCCAGCCGACGTACTCGGTCCACAGGCCCGCCAACGGCGTGCCGAGGTTCGGCCCGAAGGTAGCGGTCAGGGCGTAGCAGGCCAGGCCGTAGACCTTGATGCCCGGTGGCAGGAAACGCAGCGCCACGCTCATCAGCATCGGCGGCAAGGCGCCCGAGGCGAAGCCCTGCAGCACGCGCAGCAGCATCAGGCTGTGCAGGTTAGGGGCGAAGGGTTGGATCAGGCCGAGCACGGCGAACAGGCCGACGGCGCTCATGGTGAAGCGGCGCAACGAGAAGGTGGTGGCCAGCCAGGGCGCGAAGGCCATGGCCGAGACCGAGGCGGCGGCATACACCGCCAGCAGCCAGGCGCCCTCGTCGGCGCCGATGCCCATGGCGCCACGAATGTCGCTCAGGGAAATCTTGGTCACCGCCTCGTTGAGCCCGGCGCACAGCACCGCCAGCAACACGCCGAACAGCCCGACCACCACCCGCAGGCCGAACGCCGTCTGCGCGGGGGCGGCCGGTGCGGGGGCAGCGGCCAGCGCGGCGGAGGGCGCGGTCAGGGAACTCATGGATAGACATCTCCAGCAACAAATTCAGGGCTGGAGCAAGTCTATGAAGGTCGAATGCTGACGAAAACTGACTTGTTGGCAGGTTTATGTTGCGTCAGACGCAATCCATGAAGATTGTGCATCCCCTGTAGGAGCGGCCTTGTGTCGCGAAAGGGCCGCATAGCGGCCCCCGAATTTCGGCGTTAACGCAAAGATCGCCGGGGCCGCTGCGCGGCCCTTTCGCGACACAAGGCCGCGC